>CAILUF010000001.1 GCA_903837365.1 uncultured Alphaproteobacteria bacterium
AAAATAACAATAATTATGGGTAGTCAATCAGACTATGAAACTTTGAAAAATGCTGAAGAAATTTTTCAGCAATTTGGCGTTGAATATGAAACTAAAATTGTTTCAGCACATCGCACTCCGCAAAGGCTTTACGAATTTTGTCAAGAAATTGAGAAAACTAATACGCAAATAATTATCGCTGGAGCTGGTGGCGCAGCGCATTTACCGGGCATGGTGGCATCGATGACGCAACTTCCAGTGTTGGGGGTTCCAATAAAATCAAAAAGTTTGAATGGGCTTGATTCACTACTTTCAATTGCGCAAATGCCAGCCGGAATTCCCGTCGCAACTTTAGCAATTGGCGAGGCAGGAGCAAAAAATTCGGCACTTTTAGCAATTGCTATTTTAGCTTTACACAATCAAGAGCTTGCTCAAAAACTTAGAGATTTCCGCAATCTTCAAACTTCTCAAGTTTCATTTAAACCAGTTAATAACTAAAATGTTTTATTAAATAATAATGGTTTTTAATTCTTTAAATTACTTACTAATTTTTTTGCCAATAATAGTTAGTATTTATTATTTTTTAAGGAATAATAACTATCGTAATTTATTTTTAATTATTGCTAGTTTTTATTTTTATGCTTGGGGTAATCCCCTTTGGGCAATGATTTTAATGCTTTCCGCTTCAATTGATTTTTTATTAGCCCAGAAAATTGAAAAAATAAATATTAAGCTAGAAATTTATAATATTAATAATCAAAACGCTAATTCTTGCGATAATTTTTTCTTAGAGAAAGAAAATTATCAAAAAAATTTAATTCGCCAAAAAAAATTTTATTTGCTAATTAGCATAATTTTTAACTGCCTGTTATTATTGATTTTTAAATATTGGAATTGGCTAATGGATGTTGCGAGCGATTCAACAGATATTAATTTTATTTTTCTTAAACATCACCTTTCATTACCTCCAGCAATTTCATTTTATACATTTGAAAGCCTAAGTTATATCATCGATATTTATCGCAATAAATATCGCTCTACTAAAAATTTTTGTGACTATTTAACCTTTATTGCCTTTTTTCCAAAATTGGTTGCCGGACCAATTATGCGAGCTCACGAACTAATTCCTCAACTTACTAAAATAAGAAAAAAAATTAGTAGTAAAAATTTAGAATTTGCCATTTTTTTAATTTTATGGGGATTATTTAAAAAAATTGTTTTTGCCGATAATTTTGGTCATTTAGTTAATCTTTGTAAAAAAAATATTAATAATGATATTGGCATAGGTTATTTACTTGGAATATCAGCTATTTTTCAAATTTATTGTGACTTTAGCGCTTACTGCGACATAGCACGAGGTACTGCTAAATTATTTGCAATAAACTTAAGAAGAAATTTCTTAACACCATTATTATCATGCAATACTAGTGAATTTTTCCAACGCTGGAATATAACATTAAGCAATTGGGTTCGCGATTATATTTATATACCACTAGGTGGCAATAAAGGTAATTTTTTTCAACAAAATTTTAACTTATTTTTTACGATGTTTTTATTTGGCGTCTGGCATGGCGCATCATGGTATTACTGCTTTTATGGACTATATTCAGCATTGATGATTTTAATATATCGCTTAACAAAAATTGATAAAATTTTAATTAAATTTTTAGGAAATTTTATTGGCAAAATTTTAGCAATTATAATTCACTTAAATTTTTTTGTTTTTATTATGATTGTAATTTTCTATAGCAAAAATCATAGCGAATTAATGCTATTTTTAAAAAGCTTTTTTAATATTTTCAGCGCTAATTTAATAATTGAAACTAATAACCAAAATATAAGTTTTGCAAAAATATTTTACGGCTTATCTTTATTTGCTTTGCCAATTATTATCACTGATATTTTAGGATATTTAAGAAAGCGTGAATTTGTCGATTTATACCAAACATTTCCGCTGATATTAAAAAGTTTTTTATATTTATTAATGTTTTATGTTACCCTATTCTTCTACTTCCGCGGTACAAATGATTTTATTTATTTTCAATTTTAGTTATGATTAAAAAATATTTAAA
>CAILUF010000002.1 GCA_903837365.1 uncultured Alphaproteobacteria bacterium
GATGATTTTATTCCATTTGTCAAGCCTAGTTCTATGTCACTAGTTTTAAAATATAATATTATAGGAATTAATAACTTTACAATGCAATGGCAACTTTAATAAAGTTTTTTATTAAAATAAATTTTTAAATTTTTACAATGTCTAAAAATAATAATTCAAGAAATATTAACAAAAGACCAACTATCGAAGAAGCGCAAGAAGCAGTTAAAACCCTGATTTCATGGGCTGGTGACAATCCTAATCGTGAAGGTTTAATTGAAACTCCAATGAGAGTTGTTAAAGCTTATCGTGATTTTTTTTCTGGTTATTATTGCGATCCTAAAGAAATTCTTGGGAAAACTTTTGAAGATATCGAAGGTTATGATGAAATTGTTTTAATTAAAAATATCCGCATGGAATCACATTGCGAACATCACATGGTTCCTTTTATTGGCACTGCTCATGTTGCATATATTCCTAATAAAAAAGTTGTAGGGATTAGTAAAATTGCCCGTCTAGTTGATATTTTTGCTAAACGTTTGCAAACTCAAGAAACCCTTACAATTCAAATTGCTTCAACTATTCAAGAAGTCTTAAAGCCAAGGGGTGTAGCAGTTTTTATTGACTCAAAACATCAATGTATGACTACTCGTGGAATTCACAAAGAACGAGCTTCAACGATTACAATGTCAATGCTTGGAGATTTTAAAGGTGATCCGATTTTAGAAGATCGTTTTTTAAATATGATTAAAATTAATTCGCAAGAATGTTAATCGATACGCGAGAAAAAATTATTTTAGCATCAACTTCGAAAATTCGTCAACAGCTTATGGCTCAAAGTGGCGTGGAGTTCTCCATACAAAAACCTTTTTTTGATGAAGACTTGGAGAAATCAAAATATCGCAATTTAAAACCACAAGATTTGGCAATTTTTTTAGCCAAACAAAAGGCATTATCAGTTAGCGAGAAATTTCTTGATTGCTTTGTTATTGGTTCGGATCAGGTTTGTGAATTTGAAGATTGCGAAATTTCTAAATCAAAAAATCGTCAAGAAGCAATTTCTCAATTACAAAAATTTTCAGGAAAAATTCACCTACAAAATAACGCGACAGTTATCGCCAAAAATTCGCAAATTATTTTTGAAAATTTTTCGCAAGTGCAATTGCAAATGCATGATTTAAATAATTCACAAATTGAAAAATATGTCGACTTTGATCAATCTTGGGGATGCGCTGGAAGTTACAAATACGAGTCTTTGGGCAAATGTCTTTTTGCCGAAGTCAAAGGCGATTATTTCACAATTTTAGGTTTGGCAATTCAGCCATTATTAAGTTTTTTATATCAACAAAAAATAATTAGTTTTTAAATTTATGGAAGTTCTAACATACGATATTTTATTTAGCTTACTTACTCTAACTTTTTTAGAGATAGTTTTGGGGATTGATAATCTAATTTTTATAGCGGTAGCGGTAGCTAAACTTCCGGCTAAAAAAAGAAAAACTGCTCGACTTTTTGGATTATCCTGCGCATTCGTTATTCGCGTGATTATGTTGCTGACTTTATCATGGGTAATGAGCTTTACTGATCCACTTTTTTTTATTGGCGAACAAGGTTATTCTTTTAAAAATTTCTTACTATTTTTTGGTGGATTATTTTTAATTGCCAAAAGCGGTTGGGAAATTATCTGTGATATTTTTTTTAATGATCATTCGCCAGAAGAAAAAACAAAAAGCGGATCAGCTCGAAATATGCTTGCAGCGATTTTTCAAATAATTTTAATCGACTTTATTTTTTCTTTCGATTCAATAATTACTGCCGTGGGGATGACTAATAACATTCCTGTAATCGTTACCGCTGTAGTCATTTCTATGATTGCAATGTTACTTGCTTCCGAAAAAATTAGTTATTTTTTACAAAATTATCCATCATTAAAAATCGTTGCTTTGGCATTTATTCTAATGATTGGAGTAATATTGCTTGCCGATGGAATTCACATTGAAATTTCGAAAGGCTATCTCTATTTTTCATTATTTTTTACTCTTATCGTCGAGACTTTAAACATCATTGCCCGTAAGCGTCGCAAAAATAGTTACAATCATTAATTTATTAAAATTAATTTTAAAATTTAATGTCAAATCAACTGCCTAAAAAAATTGCCGTAATTGGCTCAGGAATTTCTGGATTAGCTTGCGCTTATTTCTTAAGCGATCATTACGACATAAAGCTTTATGAAAAAAATGATTATTTAGGTGGTCATTCAAACACCGCTAAAATTAATTACAATGGTTGCGATATTGCTGTTGATACGGGTTTTATAGTTTTTAATTTTGCCACATATCCAAATTTAGTAAAATTTTTTGAGCTTTTAAAAGTTGAGATAAAAAAGAGCAATATGTCTTTTGCAGTTAAAATTGATGATTCGAAGTTAGAGTATGCAGGAACATCGCTTACAAGTCTTTTTGCGCAAAAAAAAAATTTATTTAATCCGAATTTTTTGCGGATGATTTTTGATATTTTGCGTTTTAATAAAAAAGCTCTTGAGCTTCTCAACAAAGATTGTTTGCCAAATTATACTCTTAAAAATTTCTTAGATGATTTGCGCGTAAAAAAATATTTTCAGCAATATTATCTTTTGCCTATGGCATCGGCTATCTGGAGTTCGCCACTTGATAAAATAATCGATTATCCTGCGCAATCATTTGTAAATTTTTTTAAAAATCATGGTTTATTATCGGTTACCAATCAGCCACAATGGTATACGGTTGCAGGTGGATCATGTAACTATGTCGAAAAAATTTCTCAAAAAATTTCTGCGCAAATTAGCTTAAATGATCAGGTGCAAAAAATTTATAAAAATGACCAAGGAAAGCTCGTGGTTGTTAGTAAAAAATCGCAAGAAGTTTTTGATAAAATAGTTATAGCAACCCATAGCGATCAAGCTTTAAGGATGTTATCAGATCCTAGTGAAATACAACAAGAAATATTAAAAAATATTAAATATCAAAAGAACTTAGCAATTTTGCATAAAGATCAATCAGTTATGCCGAAAGCTAAGAAAGCCTGGGCAAGTTGGGTTTACAGTTGTAAAAATAATAAAAGTGATGAATTGTCAGTAAGTTATTGGATGAATAATTTGCAGGGAATTGACGAGAAATATCCGCTCTTTGTAACCTTGAATCCTAATCAAGAAATTTCCAAAAAAGATATTTTTGCAAGCTATGAATATGAACATCCGATATTTGATAGTCAGGCAATTTTAGCGCAAAATAAAATTTCCCAAATGCAAGGACAAGACCAGATTTATTTTTGTGGAGCTTATCAGGCATTCGGTTTTCATGAGGATGGTTTAAATTCAGCATTAAAAGTGTTAAATCAATTGAAAATAAAGGCTCCATGGCAGTTATAAAAATTGTAAAAAATTTTATTAATTTACAAAAAAAATTTCTAAAAAACATTTTTTATGATTTTTTTAATAATTTATTTTTAGTAAAAA
>CAILUF010000003.1 GCA_903837365.1 uncultured Alphaproteobacteria bacterium
AAACAAAATGAAAAAGAAATAAAGCAAGAAACCAAAGATTTAATTGCTAAAATTCAAGAAGAAAAAAAAATTAAAGAAAGAGAAGAGACTCAAAAAAACGAGACTCTTAAAAGTAAAAAAATACAACAAGAAGTTGATACATTAAAATCAAAAGCTGAAGAAATACAAGCACAAAATCAACAACTTAAAGACATACAAAAAAAACAACAAGAAGAAATCGAAATAAAACAACAACAAGACGAAGAAATAAAAAAACAATTGTCAGAAGTTAAAGAGCAACAAGAATTACAAAAAATTGATCAAGAAAAATTAAAACGATATCTTCAAAAACAACGAAAATTAATTGATGACAATAAACAACATATCGATAGCGTAAAATCAGCTATAGATCAACAACTTACCTCATCTGCAAGCGCTAACATCAATCCAAGATTTCTGATGACAACGCAAGATTTAGCAGAAATAAAATATATTCAAAACAACCCCGAATTAAAAGAATAACTTGGGAGAATATAATGAGATGTTTTATAGTTTTTGAGAATCTATGAACTCAATCCTAGTGAAATATAAAGAGGGAGCCATGGAAAATCTTATTTCTTTCAGCTAATGAGTTATACCATAACAATAATTTATAACGCCCCAGCCATCTCTCAAACTCAACAACTTACTCTTCACGCAATTCTTGGTTGCGCAATTGGTGCAGGAATGTCGGGAGGAGGAAGTGGATGCGCAAGTGGTGCGGTAGCTGGAGTGGTTGGAGAATTGACCGGAGAATTTGCATCTAATACAGGGTTAAAAAATAATCAAGTAGTGATGGTGTAATTTTTACTAGCTCTCAGGTTCTAAATAATAACCAAAATAACACTTCTTAACATTCTATAACATATAATAAAAGATTTGTTTATTTATAAAATTAATAAAATATCCAATAAAAGCTATTGACAGCTAAAATAACCAATTTTAAACTTAATAAGTCGGGAGTTGCTGGAATATAACACTTTCAAGCAAAGGAATACAGCGACACGCCGGGTTTGCGTGGTGGTGGCTCCCGATACAAATCTACAAAATAATTAAAATAAGTACAAAAATAATTCTCCAGACACTTCTCTAATTAATAATGGCTCATCTAATTAATAAACACTCAGTTGTGAATGGGTTATCGATGTTATTGAGATAGCTGTTAACAAAAAGAAATAACGAAATTTCTTTATCTTTTTGCCGAGTAACAAAAAATGAAGTTGTCTTAAGAATTTGCATCTAATGCAGGGTTAAAAAATAATCAAGTAGCGGGGGTTTAATTTTTACTAGCTCTCAGGTTCTAAATAATAACCAAAATAACACTTCTTAACATTCTATAACATTTAATAAAAGATTTGTTTATTTATAGAATTAATAAAATATTCAATAAAAGCTATTGACAGCCAAAATAGCCAATTTTAAAATTTAAAAGATCGGGAGTTGCTGGAATACAACACTTTCAAACAAAGGAATACAGCGACACGCCGGGTTTGCGTGGTGGTGGCTCCCGATACAAATCTACAAAATAATTGAAAAATAAAAGCAATAAATCTTCTTGATCAACAAGGGTAATGATTGGTAAAGGAGAAATTATTATCGACCCAAAATTGAATCAACAAAATGAAGTTTTACTTTCTGTAAAGTGAACTTTAATCTCTTCGAATTACACTCTCTTTACTCAAATAAAGCTTTCCTATATTTACTTAGCAGAGCTTAAATCAAAACTCTTCACTCATAAATCTCAATCGGCATATCAACAACATCAAACAAAACAAACGCAATTTTATCGCTTCTTACTTTGCATCTGAAATAAAAATTGGTCTTCACCTAATTTTCTTCGATTATCAATTAAAATTTTCAGCGATCATTAAATCTCATGTTCCAAAGAAATGCTTTGAAAATAAAATAAAATTTAAACATTATCAAATACCTTACAACAAAAACTAAAGCATTTGTCTATTTATAAAAATAATAAAATAATTAATAAAAGCTATTGACAGAAAAAATAAGTAATTTTAAACTTTTAAGAATCGGGAGTTGCTGGAATATAACACTTTCAAGCAAAGGAATACAGCAACACGCCGGGTTTGCGTGGTGGTGGCTCCCGATACAAATTAAAATTAAGTAAAAATAATTACCAAGTCATTTAAAAGTTGATTCTTACTGCATAAAACATCGATTATAACTTCACCAATCATTGAAAATAAAAGCTCCTATCACTGAATTTAGCGATAAAATAAATAGCAAAAATTGGGTTTAAAAACTTATACTTAAAGCTATTCTTAAAAAATATAAAATGCTTTTTTGTAAGATTTTTTTGTGAAATTTTTTGTTTTTAATTCTAAATTTTTGCAAATGTTTAATGATTTTATCTAGGGTTTGATCTTATATTTTTTTGATAATCTTTGGCAATTGAAGCGGATGTTGGTCTCAATTCTTTACTAGGTTGTTGTTGCTCATTTGAAATTGATAATTTTTTTGTTGCATTACCAACTTCATCAATTTGCACTTCCCTCTCCTGCTCCCTTAATTGTTGTGAAATTTTTATTTCAAATTTTTTAACTTCATCAAGAACTTTTTTGAATTCAGTTATTTCTTCTTGAATTGTTAATTTAGAAATTAGTTCATTTAAATATTTATGGACTTTAGATTGCGGAGTTAGGGATTGCAGAGTTAGGGATTGTAAAGCTTGAGATTGCTGAGCGAAAGATTGTTTGGTGAAAGATTGCTTAAAAACTTCATCATCAATTCCCAACATTTCTTTTTTTTGATTATCATTTAAAACGCCATCTTGAAGGAGGTAGAGGATTGGAGCTGTTGTCTCTTGAGCCAAGGAAACATTTGCTTGATTATTACCACTGGCAATTTGCAAATATTTTGTTAATTGAAATCCACAACATACAGTGCTTTGCACAACACCGATGAGCTTGACTTTTTTTAAATTCGCCCCAGATAAAATTGCCCCTGATAAATTGGCATCCGTTAAATTTGCGGATTCTAAATTAGCATTAACCAGAATAGCTCTCATCAAATTTGCCTGGGCTAAATTTGTATGCGTTAAATTTGCTTGCGTTAAGTTTGCTTGCGTTAAATTTGCATCAGTTAAATTGGAATTAATTAAATTTGCGTGCGATAAATTTGCGTTCGTTATAATCGCCCCGGATAAGCTGGCTTTTGTTAAATTTGCATTTCTTAGTAATGCTCCATCAAAACAAGAGCTCGTTAAATTTGAACCCGTTAAATTAATTCCCGCTAAATTTGCTCCACTTAAATTTGCCTCAGCAAAATTAATCCCTTCGCAATTTGCAAAAGTTAATTTTGCCCCTATTAGATCAGCATGCGAAAAATTTGCGTTCGTTAAATTTGCTCCGGTTAAATTCGCTTCATTTAAATTTGCATAACTTAACGAGCTACGCTCTAGGTTAGAACTCGTAAAATTTGAACCTGATAAATTACTTCCCGCTAGTTTCATTGCCGTGAAAACTGATCCTAAAAAATTAAAGTTAGTAAAATCTTTTCTAGAAATTTCTAAGAATAATATTGAGCGAAAATCTCTTAATAGAAAATTTCTTTCACCATCTTCAATTTGCAAAATAAATTCCTGCATCCTTAAAGGCTTAATAAAATCTGATATATTTTTTGGCCTTACTGAAATTTCACGGATCTTTAAACGCTCAAAGATTGAGTTTTCAACTCTAGTTTTAAAATCTTTCACTAAATACTATTTAAAATTAATATTATCCCATTTTACATATAGGTTTCTTTTTATTATAAATAATATTTAAT
>CAILUF010000004.1 GCA_903837365.1 uncultured Alphaproteobacteria bacterium
AATTTATGTTAGAAAAATCTTATATAAAATTTCTCGATGATTTAAAAATACAAATCAAACAATCGAGGATTAAAGCCCATTTATCTGTAAATCGTGAGTTAATTTTATTATATTATAAAATTGATTGGCAATTCTAGAAAAGCAAAAAGAAGAAGGCTGGGGAACTAAAATTATTGAAAGAGTTGCCAAAGATTTAAAGCAAGAATTTCCTGAGATGACTGGGCTTTCTAAGAGAAACCTAGAATTCATGCAACAATTTGCCTCTTCTTATCAAATCCTATTTCCGAAACAACCTGTTTCGGAAATGAATTCCTCTGCGATATTCAATATTCCATGGGGACATAATATAGCAATTTTACAAACAATTAATAATCCAAATGAGCGTCTCTGGTATGCTTCGCAAACAGTTGAAAATGACTGGTCTCGCAATGTTTTAACGCATCAAATTAAAAGTGATCTTTACCAACGCCAAACATCGATTGAAAAGACTCATAATTTTGATTTAACTCTCCCAAATCCCCAATCTGAATTAGTTGCCGATTTACTAAAAGATGAATATAATTTTGAATTTTTAAGAGGTTCTAATTTTAAAGAAAGAGGGCTTGAAGATCATTTAATTGACAATATCACATCGAGGTTGGTGGGCAAGATTTTTATATAGATTTATTGTTTTACAATATTGAACTTTCTTGTTTCATCGTTATCGAGTTAAAGACGGGAGAATTTAAACCCGAATATGCGGGTACTGAAGTTAATCATTTTATGAACACGATAGCAACTGCAACCAATGAAGGTCATGATTCAGTTAGTAATTAGTTAAGTAGCGCTTTTAGCAACGGCACATCAGATGCAACGCTTAATCTTTCTCAAATCAACAACTCCAACCTCAATCTTGAAATTAACACCAATCTAATTTTAAATTATCACAATAATAAAGTTTTTAGGTGGAATTGCTATAATATATTTTTTTTAGTAAAAGATAAAAGATTTCTTGATTAAAATAAAAAAAATTAATTGAATAGCGTTGACTTTATGCTTTTTAGTCAATTAATCATAAAAATCTTTTTAAAAAAATCCACAAGAAAGCTTATTGGTGTTCGTTTGGGATGTTATTTTTAGGAAATTATTTTATAAGAGCTAAATAATAAAATAATAATTTTTGAGTTAAAATAATTGACCTCAAAATCAGCTGTTAATAGATTATGTTAATAATAATTTTTTACACTAAAAAACAATAAAATGAATTTTTAAAAATTAAAAAACTTTAAGTAATTTTAACAACTACAAAATTAAATGAATCAAGTAAAATTAACTTCTTACAATAATAGCGAAGTAACCTTCGATGTTGATAATGATGGCAAGCTAGAAAGAACGGGTTGGGTTAGTAATCAAGATGGTATTTTGGTGGAAGATAAAAATAATAACGGAAAAATTGATAATATCACTGAAACCATAAGCGAATATTACAAACTGCAAGGAAGCAACTGGACTAAAGATGCTGAAGGTAAATATTCAAATGATGGACTCGCCACTTTAAAGAAACTCGATAGTAA
>CAILUF010000005.1 GCA_903837365.1 uncultured Alphaproteobacteria bacterium
AAGCAAAAATATCTTTTAAATTGGCGATTCACCACTTCGCAAATCTAAATTTATTTCGCCAATAACTCTTCAATTTTTGCAATTAATTTTTCATCTTGCGGAGTTGTTGTTGAATTAAAAAAATCAACCAATTTGCCATTTTGATTTATTAAATATTTATGGAAATTCCATTTGGGTGCACTGCCAAATCCAAGGGTCTTACGCGCTTGTTTGTAAAATGGATGAGCATTATCACCGCTAACAATTTCTTTTTTAGAAACCGGAAAACTTACTCCAAAATTATATTTGCAAAAATGCTGAATCTCTTCGTCCTTTTCAAATTCCTGTCCACCAAAATCAGCACTTGGGATTGCAATTACAACCAATCCATCTTCTTTATATTTTTCATATAATTTTTCTAATCCAGAATATTGCTTAGTGAATCCGCACTTAGAAGCAGTATTGACCACTAACAAAACTTTACCGCGAAATTCACTGAATTTTAAATCTTTGCCATCAAATTGTTTAAAAGAAAATTGATAAAAATCTACCTCCTTTGCTTGCGCTAATTGCTTATTGCCAGTGAAAAATAAAGAAAAAAAACTAAACATAAATATCGAAAAAATAATTGTTAAATTCATAAATTTTTTAAAAAATAATTACTGTTAATTTATGCTAATTTTTGATAACTTCCGTTAAAATATAGCAATGGCTGTTGATCATTAACCTTGGCAAAATCTATTATTTCGCCAATGATTATATGATGGTCTCCCATCCTGATTACTTTATGTTTTTTGCATTCAATAAAGCAAAGAGAATTTTGAAAAATAGGATTGCCAAATTTGCTAAAAATATAAGGTTCAACTGTCCATTTTTTTGAATTTTTTGGAGTGGCAAAAGCCGATGCCAATTCATGCTGTTGAATGCTCAAAATATTTAACAAAAAGTAACGATTTTTTTTAAAAAATTTTAAATTTGCCGATTTATTATCAATGCAAAACGAGATCAGTGCTGGATCGAGCGATATTGACGTAAAGGAATTTATTGTCATACCAAAAAATTCATCAGCAAAAATTTTCTTAATTTTTTGAAGAAAATTTTCACTAAAAATATTTTTAACTTCAGGATTTGAATGCTCTGCTTCATTAGCTGAATTATCATTTTGCGATTTGTGTAAAGATGTTTTATTTTCATTTTTATAATCGCTATTTTTATGAAAAAATTTAAAGATTAATTCTTTACGCCAATTTTGATTAAGCGCAAAATTATGCCAAAATTCTTCGATTTTTTTTACTAAATTATTTTCAGCAAAAAAATTTTCATAAAATTTTTCGTTAAAAAATTTATCACTAAAAAATTTTTGAGCGAAAAAATTATTTTTACGAGCACAAGCAATTATTACTCCCGTAGCAAACATGCCTAAATGTTTTCGCAATTCCTTGCTATTTATTTTTTCAATATTTTGAGTATTTTTATTAATACTCGTTAACTTTGCTTGATTTATAATTTTTTTTATATTTTTACTCATAAATTATTTTTTTGTAAAATCTCAATGATATCACTTTCAAAGTCAAGTGATTCAAGTCTTTGAAAGTTTTTTAGAGATTGAGAAATATCGGTTAAGAACATATCGCCAATCGCTGATATACCATCACCACCAATAATTTTATTACTTCTTGCCCAAATTATTTTATCAATCAAATCTTCTTGCAAAAATTGAGTAATGATTTGATTTCCTCCCTCAACAAGCACTGAATTAATATTTTCAGCAACAAGATTTCGCATTGCCGAGGAAAATTTTATTTTTTTGCAATTATTTTTATCGATAAATTCTTCACAAAAAATTATTTTTAATGAAAAATTTGGCGATAAATTTTCTTTAAAAATTTTATGCTCATTACTAATTCCTGTAAGAATAATAATTTCAGAATTATTTTTGGAAATTTCATAATTCGATAATTCTTCAACAAAATCAAGACTCTGGCTAATAATAATTTTTTTTGTAATGCATTTCTCTAATCCAGCTATTCGGCAATTAAGTCGAGGATTATCCTGTTGCAGAGTATTTTTTCCAATGACAATTGCATCGCAACTCGCCCTTAGAAAATGAGCATATTGCCTTGATCTTTCATTGCTAATCCATTTACTGCTAAAATTTTTGGTAGCAATTTTGCCATCAAGCGATGAGGCGATTTTTAAAGTGATAAAAGGTAAACCAAAATTTTGTACTTTAGCAAATTCTTGATGTATCTTGAAATCATCATTAAAAACTACAACTTCAATACCCGCTTTTTTCAACATCTCAACACTTTGCGCTCTAACATTTTTATTAAAATCTAAACAAGCAATCACAACTCTTGCAAATTTATTTTTAATAATTTCTTCGCTACAAGATTGACTAATTTTTCCATCATAGATGCAACATGGTTCTAAAGTAACATAGATTGTTGCACCTTCTAGATCTGCATGATTCTTAATTTTATTAATCGCCAAAATTTCCGCGTGTGGTCTACCTTTCAAAGCAGTTATTGCGGTAGATAAAATATTTCCGTCCTTAACAATAACGCAAGCTACTCTAGGATTAGGAGCGGTACTTTGAAGATTTTTTTGTGCCAAATTAATTGCTAAATTTATAAATTTACGATCTCTTTGATACTGATTGATCTGTGTCATTTTTACAATTTTTTATTTTTAAATGAATTTTTGAAAATAGTAAGTTGAAAATTCTTTTGTTGGTTTATAAATTAATGCCCCGAATTTTTTTAATTAATTTAATTTTTTTTAAGAAAATTAACTTATATTCTTGCTTTTGAGCATTGAAGTTCTAAGTTGTTTTTTAATATTAAAATTTGGATTTTAAATTAACGATTTAATTTTTAAATTAAATTTTTATTTAAAGTGATAATTTGTTTAAAATTTATCTTTAGAAATTTGTTAAGTTTTGTGTGAATAAATTTTTGTTATTAACTAGTATTGGTGTTTTAACTTTTGGATGCTCCTTTGATTCCAAGTCCTCTTTACAAAGGGCCAGAAGCAATCAAGACATAAATCGTCAAAATTCAAACTATCAAAACTACAATGATTATTCATCGCCAAATTACAAGACAAATTCTCGAGCAATAAATTCAGCTTCGCAAAATCCCGAAGCAAATTCACGATTATATCGCAATCCATATAATTTTCCAAATAGCTATGAGCAACGTGGAATATATGATTATGATCAATATTATGTTGCACCGATGCAATATAACAATATCGAACCAGAAAGGAAAAGTGTAATTCTTAATAAATATTGATGAGTAAATTTCATAAAAACGCATATTGTCATAAAGCCTTGATAGAGTTGATTAAATCGACAATGCCAAAAATTATTTTTGTAATTTTATTGGCGATTCTTGCGCTTGCTAGCTCTTGTCAAAGCGATCCTTCGCTTTATGATCGCGCTGGATTTGACCCCGGTACCACTCCACCTCAAGAGCCAAATTTCGATGGACAAAATGGTCAAAATCGTGTTGCTCCTGATTATTACTATCGTCAACAAGCACCGAATTCATATCCACCTCAGCAAGGTAATTATCAATATCCAAACCAACAATACCAGCAACAAGGAGGATATCCCCCCCAAAACCAACAGCAATATGGCTCGCCATATCAAGTTTATCCATCACAAGGTGGATCGCGATATTACTCTAACCCTTACGCCATTCCGCCATCACCTCAATATCCACAATATGATGCCGATCAATATTACGTTCCACCAGCTTATTATGGAGCGGAAGCGCAACCTAATTCAATGCAAAAACCGCAAAGCGGTCGAGCTTATTAAAACTAAATTTTTAATTAAAAATAATTAGAAATAAGATAATTTTATTTGAAATAAATTAAACTTAAATATAAAAAAAATGACTAAAATTGTAATTTATACGAAAGATATTTGTCCTTACTGCAACAAAGCTAAAGCTTTATTACAGCGCAAAAAAGCTCAATATCAAGAAATCAAAATAACTGATGAAAAAATTAAAGAAGAAATGATCAAAAAAGCCAATGGCAGACTAACCGTTCCCCAAATTTTTATTAATGATTTTCATGTTGGTGGATGTGATGACCTTTATGCCCTGGAAGCAGAAGGCAAGCTTGATGAACTCCTCAAATAAAAAAATTTCATTAAACCCCTTGTAAAGATAAAGAAAAAAATTATCTTTAGCATTACCGAAGTCAAAATCTTTTGACTATTTTATAATTTCTTACAAAAGTATCAACTAACCAATTTAATCTATGAAAGTTAGACCATTACATGATCGCGTCTTAATTGAACGCATTGAAGCCGAAAGCAAAACTGCTGGTGGCATTATTATTCCTGATACCGCTAAAGAAAAGCCAGCCGAAGGAATTATCGTTGCCGTTGGCAAAGGTAATTTCAATGAGAAAGGTGAAAGAATTGCTCTTGATGTTAAAAAGGGCGATCGCGTTCTTTTTGCAAAATGGGGTGGTACCGAAGTTAAAGTTGATGGCAAAGAATTAATCATTCTCAAAGAATCTGATATTCTTGCCGTTATTGATCAAGCATAAATATTGATAATCAATAATTTAAAACAACTATCAATTATAATTAATAAAAATAAACAATAATAAGGAGAAATTATGTCCGCTAAAGAAATTTTATTTTCTACAGAAGCTCGTAGTAAAATCGTTGAAGGTGTTGATATCATCGCCAACGCTGTAAAAGTTACACTTGGACCAAAAGGTCGTAATGTTGTAATTGAAAAATCTTTTGGTGCACCGCGCATCACTAAAGATGGCGTTACAGTTGCCAAAGAAATCGAATTGTCAGATAGGTTCCAAAATCTTGGCGCACAAATGGTTAAAGAAGTTGCTTCTAAAACCAATGATAATGCTGGTGACGGAACAACCACTTCAACAGTAATTGCCCAAGCAATTGTTCGTGAAGGTGTTAAATCAGTTGCTGCCGGAATTAATCCAATGGATCTTAAAAGAGGTATTGATTTAGCTGTTGAAGAAGTTGTTAAAGAACTTAACAAAATGAGTAAAAAAGTTAGCAACAAAGAAGAAATCGCTCAAGTTGCTACAATATCAGCCAATGGTGATTCTGAGGTTGGCAATAAAATTGCTGACGCAGTTCAAAAAGTTGGACCAGAAAGTCCAATCACCGTTGAAGAAGCAAAAGGTTTGGAATTTGAAGTTGATGTTGTTGAAGGCATGAATTTTGATCGTGGTTATTTATCACCATACTTCATCACCAACTCAGAAAAAATGACTGTTGAACTTGAAAATCCATATATTCTTCTTTTCGAGAAAAAAATTTCCAATTTACAACCTA
The DNA here is from genome assembly GCA_903837365.1 of uncultured Alphaproteobacteria bacterium. Classification (GTDB taxonomy): domain Bacteria; phylum Pseudomonadota; class Alphaproteobacteria; order Rickettsiales; family UBA1997; genus CAILUF01. Next base: position 5,318 of record CAILUF010000005.1, read on the forward strand.
TGGTTCCAATGCTTGAAGCTGTAGTGCAATCAAGTCGTCCACTTTTAATTATCGCCGAAGATGTTGAAGGTGAAGCTTTAGCAGCTCTTGTTGTTAACAAACTTCGCGGTGGATTAAAAATCGCTGCCGTTAAAGCTCCAGGTTTTGGCGATCGCCGTAAATCAATCATGGAAGATATTGCGGTTCTTACCCATGGTCAATTAATTTCTGAAGATTTGGGAATGAAACTTGAATCAGTTGAATTAAAACAATTGGGTCAAGCTAAAAGAATTATCATCGATAAAGATAACACAACTATCGTTGATGGTGCTGGCAAAACAGCTGATGTTAAAGCTCGTTGCGCTTCAATCAAATCACAAATTCAAGAAACAACTTCTGATTATGATCGCGAAAAACTTCAAGAAAGATTAGCTAAACTTTCTGGTGGCGTTGCGATTATCAAGGTTGGCGGAACAACTGAAGTTGAAGTTAAAGAGAAAAAAGATCGCGTTGACGATGCGCTTGCCGCAACTCGCGCTGCAATGCAAGAAGGTATTGTTGCTGGTGGTGGCTGTGCCCTTCTTTACGCTGGTCGCGTTCTCGATAAACTCAAAGGTGCCAATGAAGATCAAAATGTTGGGATAAAATTAATCAGACAAGTTATCAAAGCTCCGATCAAGCAAATCGCTGAAAATGCAGGATTTGATGGCGCAGTAATTTGTAATGAAGTTATAACTAAAGCTGATGCTTCTTACGGATATGACGCTCAAAATAACAAATTTGTCGATATGTTCAAAGCTGGTATTGTTGATCCTACAAAAGTAGTTCGTACTGCTTTGCAAGACGCTTCTTCAATTGCAGGATTGTTAATCACAACTGAATGTGCTATCATCGAAAAAAAGGAAGATAATGCTTCAGCTGGACATTCACATGGCGGTGGAATGGGTGGTGGAATGCCAGGAATGGGCTTCTAATTGCCGATAAATATTTGCAAAGTAAATCACAACCTTCAGGATTCTTACCAAATCCTGAAGGTTTACACCCCAATAATTTCACCCTACAAATCTAGATAATTGCCCCTCCTCCAAAATCTTTAAAATTCGATATTTAAACTTTCTAGTTTACAAAATATCCAAACAAATAAAATAATTCATAAGACCAATTGATCTCTAGTCGAAAATATATTTTATTTTTAAAACCAATATTAAAATTTACTTACATCAAATTAACTTAAAAATATACTTTATAGAATTTAAAATTAGGGCTTGTATTTTTTTTTAACCAACCTTAAAATGTTTAAATCCTTACCGTCAGTCATTTAAAAAAATTATAAAAATGTTAAAAATTCGTCTTTCTCGTGGTGGCAGAAAAAAAGTTCCGTTCTTTCGTATTCTAGCAACCAACAGCACTTCTCCGCGCGATTCAAAATTTCTTGAAAAGCTTGGTACTTTCAATCCGCTTCTTGGTGATAGCGATGAAAAAAGAGTCGTCATCAACAAAGAACGCGTTGAATATTGGCTTTCAGTTGGCGCACAACCAAGTGAAAAAGTTGCTAAATTCTTAATTAATCTTGGCGTTAAAGGTGCCGAAAAATATAAAGCAACCTTTAAACCTAAAGAAAAAGGTTCTAATCTCAAGAAAAAAGCCTTAGAGAAACAAGCTAAAATCAACGAAGAAAAAGCTTCGCAAAGCGCTTAGGCCCAAAAATTACACCACAATCATAACCAATAAATCCTATTTATCACTGTTAAACATTATCCAAAATTAACATCTTTTAATTTTTTTTATAAAAAGTTAATATCTCAAATTGTTAATCTTGTAAAATTAATTTTTAGGTCAATGAATAGCCAATATCAAAGAATCCTCATCGCCAGCAATAATCAAGGAAAAATTAGTGAGATCACTTCCTTGCTAAACAAGCTAAATATCGAAGCAATCTCTCCTTTAAATTTTAAGTTACAAGAGCCTGAAGAAAATGGTAAAGATTTTGCACAAAATGCATTTATAAAAGCTAAATATTACGCGCAAGAAACTAATCTTGTTGCTCTCGCCGATGATTCTGGATTATGCGTTGAGGCGCTAGATAATCAACCCGGAATTCATTCGGCGCGTTTTGCAATTGACGATAATGGTCAGAAAAATTTTCCTTTAGCTTTTGAAAAAATCTTTCAACAATTAAAAGAAAAAGGCATTGATTCTAGCGAAAAAGCCAAAGCATTTTTTGTTTGCGCTTTATGTTTATTTGATCCAAAAACTAATTTTTCTAAAAATTTTATCGGACGCCTTGATGGCAACATAAACTTCCAAGCCCTTGGTAATAATGGCTTTGGTTATGATCCAATTTTTATTAAAACTGGCATGACTCAAACTTTTGGCGAAATTTCAGCTGATCAAAAAGAGCAAATCTCTCATCGTCAACTCGCCTTTACAAAATTTAAAACTTGGCTAGAAGAATAAAAAATTTATAAAATTTTTTAATCTTCACTTGAATTGCAAAGAATAATTCTTAATTTTATCTCTGCTAAAATAAATTAAATTTTGGCATCAATTATACCAAATTAACCTGAAAATTTTCTTTATAGAAAGTTAATTTGGATTAGTCGATTAATTTTGATTTTTAAAACATGAGCAAGAGAGATTATTACGAAATTCTAGGTGTTGGCAAAACTGCCTCAGGCGATGAAATTAAAAAATCCTATCGCAAATTAGCAATGCAATTCCATCCCGATCGCAATCCTGGTAACAAAGAAGCTGAGGATAAATTCAAAGAAGCAACTGAAGCTTATGAAGTTTTAAAAGATGATGATAAGCGGAGTGCTTATGATCGCTATGGTCATCAAGCGCAAGGTCAAGGAGGAGCGCAAGGTGGTTTCAATCAAGGATTTGATGGTTTTGATTTCAATGATATTTTTAGTAATTTCAGCGATATTTTTGGCGAGATGGGTGGCAAACGTCAAGGTAAAAAACGTAGCTCATCCGTTCAAGGTTCCGATGTACGCTATAATCTTGAAATTTCCTTGGAAGAAGCTTTCAAGGGAACGAGTGAAAAAATTTCTTTCACTATCGCCAATGCCTGTGAGCCATGCGATGGAACAGGAAGTGCAAATAAGGAAAAACCAACTGATTGTCCAACCTGTCAAGGAAGTGGAAGAATACGCGCTCAACAAGGTTTTTTTATAGTTGAACGAACCTGCACAACTTGTCACGGCAGTGGCCAATTAATTAAAAATCCTTGTAAAAATTGTAAAGGCGAAGGACGCATTAACAAAGAACGCACTCTTTCAGTAAAAATTCCTGCAGGCGTTGAAGAAGGAAATCGCATCCGCTTAGCCAATGAAGGAGAGGCTGGTGTAAGAGGAGGAAAAGCTGGTGATTTATATGTTTATATTTCAATTCGTAAACATGATTTTTTTGTACGCAAGAGCGATGATATTTATTTTGAAATGCCGATGCGTATTACAACTGCAGCACTCGGAGGTGCAATTGAAATTCCTACAATCGATGGCTCAAAAGCTAAATTACAAATTCCCGAAGGTTCACAAAATGCCGATCAATTTCGCCTAAAATCAAAAGGCATGAGCGTTATGAATTCAGGTGGTCGTAGGGGCGACATGTATGTCAAAATTAATATCGAAACTCCCGTTAAACTCTCGAGTCAAGAACGCGAACTCCTTGAAAAACTAGATAAACTTTTGCAAGACAAAACTAACAATCCTAATGTTAATCGGCCCACGGAAAGATGTGATAACGGACTGTCATGTGGCGTGGTAATTTTTCCAAACAAGTAAAATGCCCACGTTCCGAAAACAGCTATCCAAATGGCAAGGAAAATTTCTCTTTCCATTAAATGCAATTGTAATACTAAATCAGCATTGGATAAAAATTTAAAAGCCAAAGCTAACTCCAAAAATCCTAAAGAAACTTTAACAGTGTTCAACCAACCACCAGACTTTGGCATGGAATGCAACCAACCCGGAAACATAGCAAATAACATAAATGGAAGCGCCAACGCGGATGAAAAACCTAACATTCCAATTATCGGAGCTATTCCACCTTTGGAA
>CAILUF010000006.1 GCA_903837365.1 uncultured Alphaproteobacteria bacterium
TAAAGCAAAAAATATATTTTCCTTAATTTAAAAATTTATTGAAAATCGTAAATACAACGCAACATCCCAAAAAATTTCTTAACGCTTACTCTTAAATAATAAAAAACTTAACTATTTATGATTAATAATAAAATATCCAATAAAAGCTATTGACAAAAAAATAACTAATTATAAAATTTGCAATATCGGGAGTTGCTGGAATATAACACTTTCAAGCAAAGGAATACAGCGACACGCCGGGTTTGCGTGGTGGTGGCTCCTGATTTTTATTTTATTAAAAAATTCCAAAATAATTTTTTAATAAAAAGTTGATTTTAAAAATTAAGGCCTAAATAAAATATTATCCCATCCTAAATGTAAAATTGGTTTCTATTGGCGTGATGCTTAGAGATTGTTCAATTGCAGTATTTTGTATTCCTAGCTGTAATTGCGAAATTGAAGATTTGGCAATTTTTTAATCAGTTATTTAAATTAAATAAGACTAAAAAAGTAGAATTTTCTGGGTAAGTAAATTAAAAATTTAAACAAATTTTATTTAAACAAAAGCATATCAAATATTTTGTTTTCCATTAAGTAGAAAAATTTTCAATTATCTATTTGATCGACCACTTCTGAGTAAGATATTTTTCTACCGATTTTCTTTCTTCATCATTCAGGACTTTGTTGTAAATAATTAATTCTGCTATATCGCCATTATAAAATAAATTATTACTAAGCGGATTATAGCCAAGATATAAAGTTTGATTTACAAAATTTATATCTTTGGTAGTGGGCGTGCAGTCTAGAACTCCATTGGAATAACAGCTATATGCGCCATTGCTGGCATATTGAAAATAAACTAAATTTAATTTATTTACATTGAGAATCGTGTTGAAAACGTAGGGGGGATTTAGTAAAATAAGATTATAATTTTGCTGAACTGGTACAATATAGCCAGAAGAACTAATACTTATTCCCATCCCGTAAGCACTTGTCCCGGTGACAGCATATTCATTTCCAATGGTATTTGGCCTTATAACAAAAAAATAACTGACTGGTTTTAACAAGAGTTGATTGGCAAATGCCATCATTTGCGATCCAGTAAAACTAACTACCGGAAGTAAACTGCCAAGACCACTTTGTTTGTAAATCGGCTTTTGAGAATTAGTACTTTGGAGTGCATTATTTTTATAGGAGCTTTGCGGATTAATATCGTTCCATGTTTCGATTAAATAACCATCGTCTAGTTGTTCACTTGAAAAACTATTTACGGATGTGGTTTCAAGCCAAACATGAAGGGAGCTAATGCTCGTAACTGGCGAGTTGACCGTTAAATTTCTTGCAGATTGAATTCTTATCTGTCGAATTAATCGAGAACTTGAAGTAACTCCTGCAACTAAAATTCCAATAATTAAAATTACAATTGAAAGCTCTATTAATGAGAAGGCTCGATGTTTCATTGTAAGTCTAAGTTTATTTATAGTTTGGATATTTTGATTGTGTGATTGATTGTTAATTTTATCAATTATTAATTTTAAAAATTTTTTTTCAAACAAAGAATTGCAAATTTTCCAGCTGGTCTAATTGAAATGCTTATTTTGATTTTTTAACATCAATAAAGCGATTTGTAATTAGATAATTAAAATTGAATTTTTAATCAATTTAAATTTATTCAAAGCTTGTTAAATTAAAAACCCGAATTCTCTTTAAAAAATAAATTCAATTAGCTTAACTGATTAAAAAGATCAAAATAAAACATTAATTTTTTTTGACAAATTAAATTTTTTATTAAATGGAAAATTAAAGCGATTGGAAAATTATGTTGATCTAAATAAAAATATAAAACATTGAAAGAAAGAAATAAGATAAAAGCATTTTCATTAATTGAGCTTTCAATTGTGATTTTAATAATTGGAATTTTAGTTGCTGGAGTTACTCAATCAAGTCGACTAATTAGACAGATGTCGTTAGTGACTGCGAGAAATTTAACTCAGAGTTCGCCAGTATTTTCGATTACTGGAATCGTTTCGTGGATTGAAACTACTTCGCAATCAAGTTTTTCTGTCGATCCAGAAGATGGTATGGCTGTTCCGCTAATCAATGATCTTGATATATTATCTGGTCCAAAACTTAATTTTATTCAAGCTACAGCTGCCAAACAGCCAATTTATAAAAATTCAAATTTCAATGGATTGCCCTCCATATCGTTTGATGGAGTTGATGATGAAATGGTTACGAGTCAAATATTGCAAGTTGCCGAGATTGCGCCAATGGTTAAGAATACAATTTTCATGGTTATAAGAGTTTATACTTCGCAGGTATTTTTTAGTTACGAAAAATATGATGGCTTGCCAAGGATTACTTTGCAGATGAATGGCAATAACGTTAGATGGGATTATCCAAATGCAGGAAACGTGGCGATAGGAACAACGAATATAATTGGCAAGACTGTTATAATAACTGCAGATTCTAATAAAATTAATCAAGCCATTTATATAAATGGCAATCTCGACGTAACTAGAGCTAATTCCGCGGATATAAATTTTGCTCACTCCATTGCAATTGCTATTGGAGGCAATAATGGCAATATGTTTACTAAATGTGATATCGCTGAAGTGATCATATATGATCGCTATTTGAAAACAGAAGAAAGAAAATCAATTGAGCAATATCTTGGCAAAAAATGGAAAATTCCGGTTTCGTAGTTTTAAATAAATTTAGATTAATTTTATTTAA
>CAILUF010000007.1 GCA_903837365.1 uncultured Alphaproteobacteria bacterium
AATAGGAGTTGCTGGAAGAATTCCGTGACCTAAATTAAGTATAAAAGACTGATCTTTAAAACTCGGCAATATTTTATTAACTTCGCAAGTAATTTGTTCCTTCGTGCCAAATAATTTTATATAACCGTAATTCCCCATTTTTTGCCGAGATATTTTTCTACCGCACTTCGTTCCTCATCATTTAAAGCTCTACTAAAAATTATAATTTCACCAATATTGCCTATGAAACGACAATCATCGACCACGCCTGAATAAAATCTCCCTCCAATATTTAGGTAGGTATTATTTTTAGCGTATGACCCTCCTAAACCCGTATTATAACCACCTCCATTTACATAGGTCTGGAAAGAAGTTCCATTCTTATAAACTTTAATATTCGCAGCCGATCCATTGGCTAAAGGAGTTGGACTTATAACCAAGCTCATGATATTATTTTGATTAACATTTAAAACTGATGAAGTCGTTGCGGTTGCATATCCACATCCCGAATGAATTCCATAATTTCCAGCATTAAAAGCTCCGGCGGTTTCGCCTATTTCAATGCTATTTGCACAATTTGAGTGCATTTGATAAATTAAATATCTTTGATTGGAAACTTCTTGTGAGTTAAAAACTGTAAAAACTGTTGCTGATCCACCTTGAGTTATCGCTGGAACCGCGACTATTGAAGACATCCTATCTGATCCATCAAAATAAACCGCGGGCAATCCATTAATTTTACTAGAAGAATATAATGGCTTAAGATTTACATCGGTTTGTTTGATTAAAATTTTATCAGTAGCGGTTTGCGGATTAAAGTCATACCAATTAGTGATTCTGGTACCATCGGAAGCTTCTGCTTCATCAAAACTTGATTCTAATAAGGTTTCATGCCATGAATAAAGGTCTTTGATTGATGAAACTGGAGCGCTTTGCGTTATTGATCTGGCCGATAAAATACGCATTCTTGAAATTAATCTCGAACTTTGCGTTACTCCCGCAACCAAGATACCGATGATTAAAATCACAATCGATAACTCGATTAGTGAAAATGCTTTTTTGTTTACTTTCATTATTTTTAATTATAATAATTATTTTTTAACCGATTCTAACAATAATTCAACATTTTCAATAGGAGTTGCTGGAAGAATTCCGTGACCTAAATTAAGTATAAAAGACTGATCTTTAAAACTCTGTAAAATTTTATTAACTTCCCAAGTAATTTGCTCTTTCGTGCCAAATAATTTTATTGAACTGCAATGCCCCATTTTTTGCCGAGATATTTTTCAATATCTTGTCTTTCATCTTTTTTAAGAATTCGATCATAAATTATAACTTCTGAAATTAATCCATTAAATTGTTCACCATCGCCATTATTAGCTCCGATAACAAATTTTGATCCGGCATTATGAAGATTTGGAGTCGAAACTCCAGGGATTGGCATCGATTGACCATTTAAATAATTTTCAAATTGCAATCCTCTTCCATTGTAAATAATCGAAGCAATTTCTGAAATATTATTTTGATAATTATTGGTTGAATAATAAATGTCAATACCTCCGAATAAAAAAACTCTTTTTAAAGGTAGAGCACCATTCAGAAAATAACTTATGCCTGCAGTACTTGTGGAACCATTTACAAATATGATAGAGCTACCGGTAATTTGTTTAATATTGTAAACCAAAAAAATTGTTATTCGTTGATTTGGGGTATCAAAATAAGTTGTTTGAGCTATTGAGTTGGAAGGTGACAAAAACAATCCTCCACCGCTTCCGCTAAAGTAAATTGAAGGTAAATTATTAATTCCATATCTTCTATATACCGTTCCAGCATTTTTGTTTTTTACTAAATTATTTTTTTCAACTGATAATTTTGTATCTTTCCACATAGATATTTGAGCATTATCTTCCACTTCATCTTCTAAAAAACTACCTTCAAGAACTGGTTCATACCATGCAATTAAATTGCTAATAGTTGGAACCGGTGAAGTTACGGTAATATTTCTAGCGGCCGCTAATTTCATCATTCCAACCAATCTCGAGCTTTGTGTAACACCTGCAACTAAAATACCAATGATCAAAATCACAATCGATAATTCAATTAACGAGAATGCTTTGTTTTTGTTAATATTCATTATTTGTAATTATAATAATTATTTTCTAACTAATTCTAACAATAATTCAACATTTTCAATAGGAGTTGCCGGAAGAATTCCGTGACCTAAATTAAATATAAAAGGCTGATTTTTAAAACTCTGCAATATTTTATTAACTTCGTAAGTAATTTGTTCTTTCGTGCCAAAAGCCAATAAAAAATTATCGAGATTTCCTTGAATTATTGCTTGATGTTTTTTTTGCAATACTTCATTTGCCCAAGTGGGGGTAATATTTTGATCAATTGCTAAACAATTTGGTTTTACAGTTTTATAAAAATTTTCATAATTAATTCCAATATTTTTTGGAAAATAAATTACGGGAATATGTGGAAATTTTTCTTGTAAATTTTTAACAATTTTTTGCGCTGGAGCAATTACCCATTTTTCCAATTCAGCTGGAGGTAAAACTCCTGCCCATGAATCAAAAATTTTAACAATATCAACTCCCGCTTCGATTTGCTTCGATAAAAATTCAATGACACTAAGAGTTAAAATCTCAATTAATTGCGAAAAATTTTGCGGATTTTGCAATGCGCTTTGGCGAACTTTTTCAAAATTTTTTGATCCACCTTGTTCAACGATATAACTCGCTAAGGTCCAAGGTGCACCTGCAAAACCAATCAAAGCTTTATCATTTGCTAATTTTGATTTTGTTAAATTTATTGCTTCAAAAACTGGCTGAAGATGATTATTTATTTTTTTGATATCAAGTTTTTTTAAATCATTTTCGAGTGAAAATTCTGCTAATTTTGGACCGTGATTTTTTTTAAAATTAACTTTAATTCCAAGAGCATCTGGAATAACCAAAATATCTGAAAAAATAATTCCTGCATCAAAATCAAATCTACGCAAAGGTTGTAAAGTAACTTCACAAGCAAGCTTTGGATTATAGCATAAATCTAAAAAATTATCGATTTTCACCCTAGTCTCGCGGTATTCGGGAAGATATCTTCCGGCTTGGCGCATTATCCAAATCGGTGGATTTTTTTGGCAAATTTTTTTTTGTAATACATTAATTATTTTTTTCATTATACTTAATTTTATTATTATAGGTCTTAAAATGTTGATTAAATTTTTTTAACAATTTTCTTAACAATTTGACAAAGTAATTTCATATTATTCGCTGAGAACCCTGAAAGACTTGAATTTAAAAATGGAAAC
>CAILUF010000008.1 GCA_903837365.1 uncultured Alphaproteobacteria bacterium
GCAAGAGTTGTAACGCCTCGCGGTTCACCAAAATAAAGGTCACCCGTTAATTCTCGAACAATCATGATGTCCAAATTATCAACTATTTCTTTTTTTAAGGTTGAACTATCGCTTAAAGCATTAAAAACTTTCGCAGGACGAAGATTTGCAAAAAGCTGTAAATCCTTACGAATACCTAACAATCCTCGCTCGGGACGATGTTGATAAGCAAGACTCTCCCATTTAGGTCCACCAACTGCTCCGAGTAATATTGCATCAGCATTTTTAGCTAAATCTAGGGTTTGTTTAGGATAAGGAGTTTGATATTGATCATATGCTACTCCACCGAGCAATGCCTCTTCGCAAGTAAATTTTTTATCGCTATTTTTATCAAAAAAATCAATAATTTTTTTTGTTTGAGTGACAACTTCATCACCAATTCCATCACCTTTTATCAATAAAATTTTTTTCATAATTTACAAATTTAATTTTAATTTTTATTAGCCAAATAATCTTTTAATTCGGCAAATAATATCGATTTCAAATCCTGCTTAGCAATTGAAATAAATTTCTCAAGATCTTGATCATACGCAAAATAATTGGCTCCAGTAAAGGGTGAAGAGTACCAAATTTTTTGATTACCGTTATTGCGATTGATTACAAAAGTTTTTTTATTGGCGATAATTATGATGTTAAGAATGCCATCAGAATAATCAATTTCAAGATTAGAGTCAATATCTCTTTTTTCAATTTCTTCACCCAAATCTTGTAAAAATTTTTCGCATAAAATATGGAAATTCATAAAATAATATTTTTATTTAATGTAATTAATAATTGTTAGTTTTAAACAAAACAATTTTAATTTAATTAAAATTGTTAATGTTTAAGGATAAAGAATTTTAACTTCCCAACCATCAGTAATTTTTTGATAGATCTGGCGATGATGTAAGCGAAATTGCCCTTCATGCCAAAACTCAAAATAATTTGGTTCAACACGAAATCCCGACCAAAATTGCGGACGCAAAACATTTTCATTACGAAATTTTTCATCAAAAAATTTTATTCTTTTTTCAAAATCTTGATGATCCTCCATGATTGATGATTGCTTTGATGCCCAAGCGCCAATTTGGCTATCCCTTGGGCGAGTAGCAAAATACTCGTCAGCTTCTAAGTCCTCAATTTTATTGGCAACACCTTCAATGCGAATTTGCCGACCCTGTACTCCCCAATAAAAACATAATGCCACTGAAGAATTTTTAAAAATTTCTTGGGCTTTTTTACTCCCCAAATTAGTAAAAAAACAAAAGCCTTTTTCATCATGTTTTTTTAATAACACCATTCGATTAGAAGGGCAAGAATTTTCATCAACGCTAGCAATGCTCATGGCAGTAGGCTCATAAATTCTTTTATCACTTATAGCTTCGCAATACCATTCATTAAATTTTTCAAAAGGTTCAAGAAAAATAGTTTTTTTTATTGTCATTTTATATTTTTTTTTTAGTGTTTTAAAAGTTCGACCAGTTATTTATTATCAATCCTTCAAATTAAATTTCAGCAAAATTATGCATCCAATTTTAAAAATTTTTGTTAAATTATTGGCAATAATTTTTATACTTATCGTTGTAGTGCAAATCAATAATTTTTACTGCGTAAATTTTAACAAATGTCGTCCTTTCTACCTAAGCTTCTACTACAATAAATTTAAAGCCAGAAAATATCAAAATGTAAAAATGATCACCAATTATTCAATAATTAATCTTAATAAAAATGTTGCAGTTACAATAGATTTTGATAAAACAACTTCAAAAATAGGAGAAATTGCTAAAGTTAATTTGATATTTAAAAATCTTACAAATTATGAAATCTCAGTTCAAAATAATTTTTCATTTAATGAAAAAATATTTGAGAAATTTATTACAATATTGCAATGTCCGTGCTATAGAAATATAAGCCTCAAACCTAAGGAAAGTAAAATGATTTCTATCGAATTTTTTTATCACATTCTAGTCAATGAATCAACCTTAGATGAATTATCTAAAACATTATCTCAAAATAACTCTCTAATTATTGAAAATAAAAATAGTGGCGAAGCTTCCATTATCAATAACACGCAATTAACAATCAAAAAATAAATTTTTAACAAATTTTTTATTAATTTTATCTAGGTTTATAATAAGTTATTCGTTTTAAGGACTGGAGATTGATTTCCTAAAGAAGAATTACGGGAGAATCCACCTGAATGAACACTACTTCCTACGGAAGGTGATGAGGAGGGACTCCTTGCACCATTACGAGTCACTCCTCCTCCTCTTGAGGGTGATCCGTCATCTGTCACATAAACTGAATCTGAATAAGCTGAAGAGCCGGGACTACCACCATCAAGATTATTTCTACGATCTATTCGACTAATTTTATTCAAACAATAACCCGTTCCTAAAAATAGAACC
>CAILUF010000009.1 GCA_903837365.1 uncultured Alphaproteobacteria bacterium
CCATTCTAGGTAGGGGGAATAATATTTTTGATTTTCCAAATACTTCGTTTGAAAATTGCTTGGTCCAATCCCCAAGAGCCAATTTTTTTGAAGCATCCTGCTGGCTGATTGCCAAATCATCACCCGCGAAGCCACAGAAGAACGAGAATTTAAATTAAGAATATCCCGCATTTTTTCCGTTCTAAGGGTTAGAATTAAAAAAAGGGCGATGGCTAATGTCCACATGAAAACCTTTTTAGGAGCTATTTTCTGAGCCTTGAGGCCTATTCCAGCGAGCGTTCCGAAGATTGCTAGCCAAGAAAGATAGGAGCTGGTGGAAAACAAAACAATTAGTAAAATTGCCCAAAAAACATACTTAAATTTATACTCTTTTTTGAAAAGAAAAAAGCTAATTATAAAAGCGGGCGCCAAATACATCGCGAGATAATTCGGGGAATTATAGACTCCCATCAACCGCTGATCAAACGTTAATTTCCCCAAAATAAGGTAGCCTAACCCGATAATTGCAAGCAAAAAGGCGGAAAAAAAATCTTAGGTGTTGCAAGTAATGGCAATAGCTTAAAATTTGGATCATTTGGCCTTAAAGCTTTAGAACCTTCTAAACTAAATTCTAAACAAATTGAATCTGCTAGAAAAGTTATTACGCGTTATATGAAAAGATCAGGAAAATTATGGATAATGGTTTTCCCTCATACTCCTGTTACCAAAAAACCCGCCGAAGTTAGAATGGGAAGTGGTAAAGGTAACGTAGAGTATTATATTGCAAAAATAAAGCCAGGTAGAGTTATTTTTGAAATTGACGGTATCGATGCAGTATCGGCGCAAGAAGCGTTGAAAAAAGCTTCGTCGAAACTTCCATTTAAATCTAAAATTATAAATTATTTATAAAATGAAAAAAGAAGAAAAAGCATCGTCTTTAGTAAAAATTGTTGAGTTAAAAAAAGAGTTAACTAGTCTAAGAATTAAATCATCTTCAGGCGAGTCTATACCTAAACAAAAAGCTAAATCAATTAAAAAAGAAATTGCTAGAATTTATACAAAATTAAATAGTAAAAAATAAATTATGAAAGTTAAAGTATTAAACATAATTGATAAAAAAACTTTTAAAGCAGTTTCTACTGTTTTTAAAAAGCATGAGCAATATGGTAAGTATGTCACTGTCTATAAGAAATATCTTGTGGATTCTGGCGATGCAACTGTAGAAGTCGGTCAAGAAGTTGAAATTGTTAATTGTCGTCCAATTTCTAAAAGAAAAACATGGGCATTAAAAAAATAATTAATAATAAATAATTTTACAGAGGTTTTATGATCCAAATGGAGTCAATGCTATTAGTAGCCGATAACTCGGGAGCGAAGTTAGCAAAATGCGTTAAAGTTCTTGGTGGAAGTAATCACATGATAACAAAAGTTGGCGATATTGTCGTGCTTTCAATTGTTGAGGTTTCACCAACATCTAAAATTAAAAAAGGTTCTGTTGCCAAAGGGGTAATCATAAGAACTAAATCTAAAATCATGAGACCAGATGGTAGCATTATTACTTTTGATGATAATGCAGTTGTACTGGTTGATAAGGATGGAGAGCCAATTGCTACTCGTGTATTTGGTCCAGTATCAAGAGAGGTAAGGCAAAATAACTTTTTAAAAATTGCTTCATTAGCATCGGAGGTACTATAAATGTCAAAAAAATTTAAAAAAGGTGATAACGTTATAATCATTGCTGGTGCCAGTAAAGGTAAGCAAGGTAAAATAACCTCAGTCCTTGAAAACAAAGTAGTTGTTGAGGGAGTTAATCTTGCAACAATGCATAAAAAACCAACTCAATCAGCTCCCGGCTCTATTGTTAAAAAAGAAAAACCGATTCACATCTCAAATATTTCGCATGTTGAAAATAATAAAGCTGTGAAAATAAAATTTGTTATTGAAAAAGGCGAAGGGAAAATTTTTACTAGAAAACATCGTGTTTCTAAAAAATCTAATCAAAAAATTTAATAAAGATGCAAAGTTTAACAGAGAAATTATATAAAAATTCAGTTGCAGATATAACTAAGAAATTTGGTTATAAGAATGTAATGGCAGTGCCAAAAGTTAAAATGGTTAGTATTAACGTCGGTATTAAAGCTAGCGAAAGTGATAACAAAACTCTTGCTTATTTATTAGCGCAAATATCTAATATCAGTGGACAAAAAGCAGTCCTCACTAAATCGCGTAAAGCTATATCAACTTTTAAACTTAGAAAGGATCTGCCGATTGGATGTAGAGTAACGCTTCGTGGAAAAAAAATGTATTATTTCTTAGATAGATTAATTAATATCGCATTGCCAAGAATCAGAGATTTTCGTGGATTATCATCTAACGGTTTTAATCAGAGTAATCACTATAGCTTTGGCTTAAAGGAGCATAATGTGTTTCTTGAGGTTGATCTCGATAACATTCCTAAAATCTTTGGTTTAAACATTACGGTTGCTACCGATGCTAAAACTAAAGAAGAGGCACTATACTTACTAAAAAAAATTAACTTCCCAATTAAATAAAAATGGCAAAAAAATCAGTAGTTAAAAGAAACTTAAAAAGACAAAAATTAACTGAGCTTCACAGAATTAAAAGACAATCCTTAAAAAAGATTTCTAATGATGAAAGCCTTTCTATACAAGAAAGAATCGAGGCACAAACGAAATTATCACAAATGCCAAGAGACGGTTCTCGTAGTAGATCTAGAAATAGATGTGCGTTATCTGGTCGACCTCGAGGTAATCTTAGAAAGTTTGGCCTGTCGCGAATAGCGGTCAGAGAGTTAGGTTTGCGCGGTGAAATACCGGGCTTAATAAAATCAAGTTGGTAATAATTATGTTTAATCATCCTGTTTCAGATATAGTAACAATAATTAGAAATGGTTATCTTGCCAAAAGGCAAGTCGTTTCTTCACCTGTATCAAAGTTACGTGAAAATATTCTTAAAATTTTAAAGGAAGAAGGATATATACTTAACTACAGCAAGAACAACTCTAGTAAAATTATTAAATTTGATATTCATTTAAAATATTCCGGTAATGCACCAGTAATAAATGAAATTAATGTAATCTCTAAGCCTGGAAAAAGAATATATTGTAATTCTGACAAGATTCCTTTAATCAAAAATGGCTTAGGTATGGTCGTTATATCTACCTCTCATGGCGTTATTGCCGATCACGAAGCTAGGGCTAAAAATCTAGGCGGTGAACTTTTATTAAAAATATTTTAAATCGTTTATGTCGCGCGTAGGAAAATTACCAGTTAATATCCCTGATACCATAAAAGTTGTAATTAGCAATGGCGTTATAACATTTGATAGTGGTAAAACAAAAAAGAACTACAAGATTAGCAATGGCGTTAAAATTGATTTTTCTGAAAAGCAAATAAAATTATCTGCTGAAGATAATGCTCAATCGGATATTTCAATGTTCATTGGTATGGATCGTAGCAATATCAAAAACATTGTTCAAGGTATGCAAGTTCCTTTCAAAACAGTTTTGGAGATAAATGGCGTAGGATTTAAAACTAACGTCGATAAGGGTATTTTAGTATTGACTCTTGGCTTTAGTCATGAAATATACTATGCGATTCCTAAAACTATTTTGATTACTCCTGAAAAGCCAAATCTTCTCGTAATAACCGGAGAAGATAAAGTTTTGGTTGGACAGACAGTTGCTGAAATCATAGATTTTAAAGGTACCGAACCATATAAAGGTAAGGGAGTTAAAATATTAGGTAAGGCAATTATAAGAAAAGAAGGAAAGAAAAAATAGAATATAAAATTAAAATATAAAATAGTTAAAACTAA
>CAILUF010000010.1 GCA_903837365.1 uncultured Alphaproteobacteria bacterium
AAATGATTTTTTATAAATATGAGAAATTGACTATCTTTAACTTAATTGATTTGCAAATATTAAAACCTTTCTTTTTTATAGGTTGCCAACAAATATTGTCAACCGTTACTTATATTAATTGATTTCTGGTAAATTAAAATATACTAAACCACCCTCAACATCAACGCTTGGAAAAAAATCATTGGTAAAAGCAAATGAATCAATCTCTTCATGACCTTTAGGAATTGAATTTTTTTCAAAGGTAATTTCTAGAATTGGTGACGCACCATGATGCAAAACATTACTAACCTTTCCGATATTTTGACCTTGATTATCAAGGACTTTAAGACCAATTAAATCAACAATATAAAATTCATTTTTTTTAGTTTTTGAAAAATCAGCACGATTGGTAAAAATTTGCAAATTACGTAATTTCTCAGCAGAATTGCGATCACAAATATTTTCGATTCTTGCAATTACTTGCGCATCGCCTAAGGAATTATAAGAAGCTAAATTTTTTTTGCTGATAATTTTTAATTTAATTACCTGATCTTGCTCGTCGAATAATTGATATTTTTCAAAATTAGTTATATCATTTGAAAAAATAGTTATATTAACATCGCCTTTAATACCATGTGCGCTATTGATTTTAGCGATGAGAATTTTTTTGGTCATAAGTTAATTTATCTATATAGTTTAAGCATTTCTTCATAGGATGGACGTTTTCTGATCACTCTAAATTCCTTGCCATCAATTAAAATCTCTGGAACTAATTTACGAAAATTATATTCACTAGACATTGACGATCCGTATGCTCCAGCACTGCAAAAAATAAATAAATCATCAACTTTTGGTTCAACGAGAAGTCGTTGTTGCGCAAGTATATCCGTACTTTCGCAAACTGGTCCAGCAAAATCAAAAATTTTCTTATCACCCAATCTTTTAAAAACTGGCATGACTTCGTGATATGATCCATATAGTCCGGGACGCATTAAGTCGTTGATTGCTCCATCGATAACAATAAAATTTTTTGACGAAGTTGGTTTTAAAAATAATGTTTTTACGACCAATACTCCAGCGCTTCCAACGATCGCTCGCCCTGGGGCAATAACAATTTTAACATCTAAATCACCGCAAATTTCTTTTATTAATTTTACGTAATCATGAAGCAAAATTGTTTTTTCATTTTTGTATAAAATGCCAATTCCACCACCAAAATCAAGG
Source organism: uncultured Alphaproteobacteria bacterium (assembly GCA_903837365.1). Classification (GTDB taxonomy): domain Bacteria; phylum Pseudomonadota; class Alphaproteobacteria; order Rickettsiales; family UBA1997; genus CAILUF01. Next base: position 1,204 of record CAILUF010000010.1, read on the forward strand.
CTGTGAATTTTTATTGATAGCTTTTGAAGATCAAAAAATAATTCGCGCATTTTTTTAAAAGCATCGGCAAATGGTTCCATTGTAGTGATTTGCGAACCAATATGCATGGCGATTCCATAGACTTGTAAACCCGCAAGCTTAGATGCCGTTTGATATAAATCGATTGCCTGCTCAATATCAACGCCAAATTTATCGCCTTTTTTTCCTGTTGAAATTTTATGATGAGTTTTGGCATCAACATTGGGATTAACGCGTAAAGAAAATTTAGCTTTCACATTCAATTCAAGCGCAACTTGATTTAATAAAAACATTTCAGCTTCAGACTCAACGGAGAACTCCTCTACGCCATTTTGCAAAGCAAAATAAATTTCTTCGCGAGTTTTTCCAACTCCTGCAAAAACAATTTTTTTAGGATCGATTCCAGCTTGCAATGCCACAAATATTTCTCCCGAAGAAACCGCGTCAATTCCAGCGCCAAGCTCTGATAAAATTTTTACTAAATGCAAATTAAAATTGGCTTTAATGGCGTAACAAATTTTGTAATCATGATGATTTTGCCCAGGATTTTGCCCTAGATTTTGCCCTAGATTTTGCCCTAGATTCTGAGCTTCGAATTCATGTTTAAATTCTAAAAAATTTTCTTTTAAATTTTTTGTTGAATAGCAATAAAAAGGTGTTCCAACTGCATGAGCAATGTCTGCAATCGCAACTTCTTCGATAAAAATTTGATCATAATGTTTAACATTATTTGCGCGATAAGATAGATATTTCATTCGTAAGTTGAATACATGTATGAGGTTGAAGAATCAAATTCAGCGGAACAAGAATCAACTCTTTTGTAAATTGGATGAATTTGCAATTGACGACGCAATTCACGAACTTCTTTTTCACTAAGTCCGCTTAATTTTGCCAATCTCTTATCGCAAAAACCCATTTTTTTCAAGGCCTTAAAGCTTTCAAAATCTTTTGGCAATCCTTCTTTTTTTATTTTATTTTCAACTAAAATTGCTTGGTTAATTTGTTCAATAAACCATAAATCATATCCACAAATTTCGTTTATTTCTTGCGCACTTAAACCTTCGCGAAGCGCTTGTGCAACTATTAGCAAGCGATGTGAAGTTGGAATTTTTAATTTCTCACTAATAATTTTTTTACGCTGTTGCGGATCTTCAACATTGATTTTAAAATCATCAAAACCACTTAAATTACTTTCCAATGAACGCAATGCTTTTTGCAGACTTTCCAAAAAAGATCTACCGATCGCCATGACCTCTCCTACTGACTTCATTGAGCTCGATAAAATATTTTCACTACCCTTAAATTTTTCAAAAGTGAATTTAGGAATTTTAGTTACGATGTAATCGATTGTAGGTTCAAATGATGCAGGAGTAGCACCCGAAGTGATTTCATTTTTAATTTCATCGAGAGTAAATCCAACCGCCAATTTTGCAGCAACTTTAGCGATTGGAAAACCAGTAGCTTTCGAAGCTAGAGCCGAGGATCTCGAAACTCGTGGATTCATTTCAATTACAGTCATTCTGCCATCCTTGGGATTAACTGCAAATTGAACATTTGAGCCACCAGTTTCAACGCCAATTTCACGCAATACCGCAATTGAAGCATTACGCATATTTTGATATTCCTTATCCGTCAATGTCAATGCTGGAGCAACTGTAATCGAATCACCCGTATGCACTCCCATCGGATCAATATTTTCAATCGAGCAAATGATTATGGCATTGTCATTTTTATCGCGTACCACTTCCATCTCATACTCCTTCCAGCCAATGATTGACTCATCGATCAATACTTCTCGATTCGGCGAAATACTTAAACCATAAGCAACGATTTGAGTAAATTCTTCGAGGCAATAAGCAACTCCTCCACCTGCTCCACCCATCGTAAAAGAAGGACGAATAATCGCTGGCAAACCAACTTTTTCAAGCGCTAACATTGCTTCTTCCATATTGTGAACTATGGCATTTTTTGGCGTATCTAAACCAATTTTTTCCATGGCCTTTTGAAATAAAGCGCGATCTTCAGCTTTCCTAATCGCTTCTACAGATGCACCAATTAGTTCAACATTATATTTTTTCAAAATACCATTTTTTTCTAAAGCTAATGCACAATTTAAAGCAGTTTGTCCACCCACGGTTGGCAATATTGCATCGGGTTTTTCTTTGCGAATTATTTCTTCAACAATTTCGGTTGTAATCGGTTCGATGTAAGTTCGATTAGCGATATTAGGATCAGTCATAATCGTTGCAGGATTTGAATTAATCAATATCACGCGATAACCTTCCGCTCTAAGCGCATTGCAAGCTTGCGTTCCCGAATAATCAAACTCACAAGCTTGACCAATCACTATTGGACCAGCGCCGATAATTAAAATTGTTTTTATGTCAGTTCTTTTAGGCATATATTTTTTTTAAAATTTTTCTAAAATTAATTTAAAAACTAAAAAAGTCAATTCATGCTTTACGCAACTCTTTAGCCAGTGCATTAACCAAGCCATTTATAAATTTAATTTTCTTTTCAACAAAAAATCCTCCCGCCAAATCAACATACTCATTGATTATGGCATTGGTTGGAATTTCAAGTAAATATTTTAATTCATAAATTGCTAAGCGAAATATTTGAAGCTCTACACTATCAAGAGTTTCAACGCTATATCTCGCTTGCAAAAATCCAGAAATTTGCTGATCAAATTCTTCGAAATTTTCCTTAACACCAAAAACCAATTGGTCGATAAATTTATCATCGATCATATCAGTTAAATCAACGCTATCATACTCTTCGTGCAAAATATAATTTTCAATTAAATCCTTTTTTATTGATTTTATATCACTGCCATTTCGAAAAAAATCATCAGTAAATAAAATCTGCAAAGCCAATAATCGCGATAAGCTACGCGGATTTTTTTTAAATTTAATTTGATTATTTTTTTTTAAATCAGAATTTATTTTGGAATTTTTTGGATCGTTCATTTTTATTGAATTTAATTTTCATTGATTCATCTTCTTAGACCTAAAGTTGTTTTTCAACAAAATTTTTTTAATAAATTTATACAAATTATGAAATTATTTCACACAAAATTACGTTTTTTTCAAATTAATTTGGCAATTAGTTTGGCAGTTTTTTTAGTAATTTTATCAGCATTTGAATGTAAGGCCGAGCCATATTTCTCTAGTAAAAATCTGCCTTTTAATTTAATCAATCCACCACTTGTTAGAACTAGCAAAGAATATAAAAATGAGGTAAATCAAATATTGTCAATTCAAAGTAAAATTGATCTCGATGAACTCGAACTTTCTGCTCAAGAAAAAAATTTTACCGCGTTAACTTTAATGTCGCGAGCCAATATTTCCGCTAATCCAAAACGTAATCCAAAATTATTTGCATTACTTAGAAATGTCACCGATACCTCAATTACAATCACTGATGACTTTAAAAATCATTTCAAAACTACTCGCCCTTACCTCAGCGATAAGCGAATTAAAATGTTAATTTCCCCAAGTAAAGGTTACGCTTACCCAAGTGGACACACTACGGGCAGTTACATCTACGCCCATGTTTTAGGAATGATCTACCCCAAAAAATATGAACAATTAAAAATTATTGCTGAACAAATTGCTCAACATCGTGTTTTAGTTGGTATGCACTTCCCTCATGATATTGAAGGTGGAAAAAGACTAGCATTATTAATTACGGGAGCTTTAACAGCAAACAACAATTTCCAACAAGATTTGTTAAAAGCTAAAGAAGAAGTTAACAAGTAATCATTATTTTATAAAATCACAATTTACAATAATTTTACAATAATTTGCTCTTAAAAAAAATTTATTTAAAAATTAAAAAAAACTCTTGTTGAATTATTTTTTGAAAATAAACTTCATGACGATAAATTATGGACAGGTGGCCGAGGCTTTTTGTTAAGAAAATGTGCTAAACGCACATTTTTAAAAAAGCGGGTGAAGGAGCGAAAGCGACGCGCACCCAGAGAGGAAAATCGTCTTCGAGCGAATGCGAGAAAAGCGATTTGACTTTTTTAAAATCATTTTTAAAGTCATTTTAATTTAAATTATGGACACAGGGTGGCCGAGCGCCCTCTTATTTTGCGAAAGCAAAATAAGAAAAACAAAATTTTAAACCGCTCGATTCGGGTTTAAAAATTATATTATGGACAGGTGGCCGAGCGGTTTAAGGCAGCAGTCTTGAAAACTGCCGTACAGCAATGTACCGTGAGTTCGAATCTCACCCTGTCCGCCATAAATTGCCAGCCTTACAGCAGTAAGGCTCTAGACCACATTCAAAATTTTGACCAAAGGGGATTCCAACTTTTCTCCGTTTTGACCTGTGACCGCTCTGGATATAGCTCAATCATATGTACCATAAAGTTCGAAATAAAATGCAGGGGCGAAAGTGTCCTTTTGCGAACTTTTAATCGCGCGGAATTTGTTTTTGGCTCTTTGGGAATGGAGAAAATTGGAGAGGATAAAATTGGAAATTTTTTTTGTCGATGATTTTTGTGAAGTCTTGATAATGCTGACTAAAATCTAGTTCACTTCAAATGGAGATTTAGAGATAAAATTAAATTTTGTATATCTTTTCTTTAGACGGCAATTCTAACTAAAACAAATTTTTAACCAATGGAAATAAATAAATTTATTGAAGAGATTAAAGATTATTATTTGCAATCCAGTGACTTTAATGGTTTTCCAGTCAGAGATATTAAGGAAAAATATAAGATAAAAATTGATGAATTGCGAAAAATTCTTTTACCATTAATCAATGATGAAAAAGTTTCTTTAGCCTTCTCAAATAATCCTTACATAAAACAATTTCCCGATCTAGATATCGATAAGCAGATTCAAGCATTGGAAGGATCTGAGGTTGAAAACGCCTGCATTTATCCAGCTAAAAAATATTTATCCCAGATGGTTGACGGGAAAGTTTATGAAAATTGTCCATATACAAAAGAGTTAGCTTTTGGTGCCGCTCAAATCGACTTTAGAGCGTTTGATTTAACCATTTTAGAATCTTACATAAACGATCCTAGATACATTTATCAAGACGACTCAATAGGTGGCTATATTGACATAAGTGATAAATATTCTTTAGATGAAATAACGCAATTACCAGAGCAAGATAAAATTGGTCTTCAGACCTTTGGATTCTGCCATGACGAAACTGGAAAGCGAGCGGTTGCTGTCTTGTTGAGATATTTAAAAAATCTTACTCCTAAGCATCAAATAATATGGAAGTCCAAAGAGTTAAATAGCTCATGTAAGCTTCATCCAGATTATGCTCGCAGAGTAGCTGGAGATTGGGAAATGGGCGGAATTTCTATTTTTGATGCTATACTGGAAGAGTTTAAGCTGATAAACAAAATGTGTAAGGAAATAAATAAGCCATCTCTTTTTAAAAAAGATTTTAATGAAGAACGTCCGATTGAATTTTCATTTCTTATTAGAACGACAACAAAAGAGTTTAATAATTTTATTCACACGCTTGATAAAATGATATCAGAAAACCTTAATGGGGATTTTTTTAAAGCTGATATTGAAAATGGCTATATTGAAAAAAAACACGAAGACGGTACACCTAAAGGTTCAATTGCATTGCTAGAATCTTGGTTAAAGAAATTCTATATCATCAGCAAACCAGATTTACACAAAGAATTATTATCACCTTTTGCAGAAATCCGCAAAAAAAGAACTCAACCCGCACATAGCATTGTTCAAAATGAATTTAACCCAAATCTTATTGACGAGCAAAAAGATCTACTAACTAAAACTTATAATAGCCTGTATATTTTACGCAAAATTTTTAACAAACATCCAAATTGCACTAACATTAATAGATATTTAATTGACCGTAAAATATGGATCAAATAACACTCTATTTTGGTAAATTTATTAGTTCGCAAAAATGGAGACTTGCCTCATCAAGATTTTTACTTCGAAATTTTTAGTACATCTGAAATGTTCTTCCAACCCTTGTAAACACTGGCGGTGACAAAACGGAGAGGAGTTCGCAAAAGGGTAGCCTCGGACCGCCATTAAAAAAAGCCAGCCAAAAGCTGGTTTTTTTAGCGCTCGTGAGGGGGAGCAAATCCGCTTATAGGATTTGCGAATAATTTTATCTCAAAAATCCCATCGTTGCGTAAGCACGACTAGAAAAATAAATATTTTCTTAATATTAAATTTTTAGTT
>CAILUF010000011.1 GCA_903837365.1 uncultured Alphaproteobacteria bacterium
TCCCGATCCATAAACTCCGGTTGGATGAAATTGAACAAATTCCATATCTTGTAATGGCAATCCAGCGCGAACAACCATTCCACCTCCATCGCCAGTGCAAGTATGTGCAGAGGTTGCTGAAAAATATGCACGACCATATCCTCCCGTTGCTAAAACTACCAAATGAGCTTTGAAACGGTGAATCTTGCCATCGAGCAATGATAAGGCAATTACGCCACGACAAATGCCATTTTCCATTATTAAATCCAAGGCAAAATATTCGATAAAAAATTGTGCTTGGTGTTTTAACGATTGTTGATAAAGTGTATGTAAAATTGCATGACCAGTACGATCAGCTGCAGCGCAGGTTCTCTGTGCTGGACCACCATCGCCATAATTCTTGGTCATTCCACCAAATGGTCTTTGATAAATTTTTCCTTCTTTAGTTCTTGAAAATGGAACTCCGTAATGCTCGAGTTCGATAATGGCATCAGGTGCTTGCGAACACATATACTCAATGGCATCTTGATCGCCAAGCCAATCTGAACCTTTGATAGTGTCGAACATATGCCAACGCCAATCATCTTCACCCATATTGCCAAGAGCCGCTGAAATACCACCTTGCGCCGCAACTGTGTGTGAACGAGTTGGAAATACTTTTGAAATACATGCGGTGTTTAAACCTTTTTGTGCCATACCAAAAGTTGCACGTAATCCAGCACCTCCAGCACCTACAACCACAACATCAAACTCGTGATCAATAATCGCATAATTGCCAATTTTTATTTCCTGCATTTTGAAAAAAATTTAAGTTATATTTAAAAAAAATTAAAAATATTAGCTGAGTAAATGTAAACGAAGTATTGCAATTACTGAAGCAACTGCTGTTAAGATCGAGGTGAAATTAACGAGCATTATATAAAAATAAATTTTAAAACCATCGGTAATATAATCTTCAATGATCACTCTCATGCCAAGTGAGCCATGATAAAGCGAAGTAGTAATTAATAAAATTCCCATCATTGCGTTAAACGGATATGCAAAAAAAACAGGGAGATATCCTTGCGGATCCTGCAAGATTTCAATAAAAGATAAACTTAACCAAATCGTTAAAGGAATCAGAGCGATTGCAGAGAAGCGTTGCATTAACCAGTGACTTGATCCGGTTTTTGTTGATGGAGCAATTTTAATTTTATTCATAAAGTTTAAAATAATTTTAAGTATACTACTGTAGCAATTGAAGCTATGGTAAGAGCTAATGCGCTGAGAATCACAATTACGGCATTGCGGTTTGCAGTCTTAACGTTAAAGCCTTTGCCAATATCCCAAAATAAATGGCGTATCCCATTGCAAAAATGATAATAGAGTGAAAATGTAACGGCGATTCCAGCGAGGGTAAAAATACTGCGCATAACTGTCATCATTAGGCAATCACATGTTTCAGTTTCGCCAACATTAATTTTCGTGCTATAAAAAATTATAAACCAGCTAATTGCAATTACTGAAAAATAAAGAGCAACACCGGTAAGACGGTGAAAAATTGAAGTTAACGAAGATAGATTCCAGCGATAAATTTGTAGATGCGGAGAGGTTGGACGATTTGGAGTTAAATCATTTTTCTGATTTTTCTTTTTAGTCATTTTTTTAAAAAAATTAATTGAAAA
>CAILUF010000012.1 GCA_903837365.1 uncultured Alphaproteobacteria bacterium
ATTTACATGAATCATTTACGAAAAATTGAAGTTCATAAAGTATAATTTAACTAGTTATGCTTCATTATAACTAATTGCATATTTTTTTATTGATAGCCGATTAACTTTATTTTAAAAAATTTAATTATTTTTAATTTAAAGTAACCAATTATGCAATCAACAAAAGAGACAAGCAGATATATGCTCAGCGCATTTTCCAAGCATAAAAATCATCATCACCTACATAGCAGTATTGTATTAAAGAATGGTAGCAATATCCAAGGCCAACAGGGCTTGGCATTTTCTGATGATAGCGCAAATTCAAGAGCCGAAACTTCGAATGATAGCGAATCCTCGAAGACCCCGGACAGCTATTATAACCCAGATGAAGGTCATGAAAGCGAAGGATTTAAGCTTGATGCTGGAGTTATAAGATCTAAAAATTCAGGAGTGGATCCTTCCAGATTTTTAAACGATTCTAATGTTATTTTTGAAGATGTTTATAATCAACGTCAGAGGCTGAAAAAAATGCATGAACAATATAGCGATTCTGTCAAAAAAAAATTTCCTTATACTGAAAGCATTAAAAGTTCCAATCCAGATCTAGTGGTTGAAGAAAAAACTAGAGAACAATATCGGGATTATGGGAAAACCCATTTTACACATTTTAGTACCCCAAACAATCAAAGTGATCAAGAATATTCAATAACCGCAGAAGTTACTAAATTTAATGATCCGAAGCCCATTCTTAACGATCCAAATTCAGCGCCTCTTTTTGCAGGAAAATCATCAGTTACGCAAAATAGAAAGTAAAATTATATTGCATTACGTAAATGATTTTAATTAATCTACAGCCATTTTTTGCGCTTGAAAATCCAAAGTGGAATTATTGAGGAAATCAGCATTAGAGTAAGAGCCAAAGGATATCCAAAGCCATAATCAATTTCGGGCATAAATTTAAAATTCATTCCATAAATACTGGCGATTAATGTTGGTGGCATAAACACCAATGAAACAACTGTGAATGTTTTGATCACTTTATTTTGTTCAACATTTAACAAACCAAGAAAGCTGTTTTGCAAATATTCTAATCGTGTAAAATTAAAATTAGCATGCTCAATAAGTGAATTAATATCCTTGATGATAATTCTTAAACGGTTATAGCTATCAATCATCAAATCTTCATTGCGTAGGAGAGATGACAGAACTCGCTGTTTATCAAATAATGCTTCGCGTAATGACATTGTCAAATCTTGACTCTCATTAATTTTCAACAAAATTTTCTCATCTAAGCGATGATCGTAATTTATTTTTTTACCAATTTCAGCAACATATTTCGAAACTGATTCCATTAAATCAGCATCAAAATCAACACGAGCTTCAAGAATAGAAACAAAAATTTTTGAAGGATTGGCGTAGGTAGCTGGATATTGTTTAAGTTTTTTTACTGTTTCTAAAATCACCCTGCTATCAAAATAGCGTAAGGTAAATAAACTTTTGTTGGTGATGATAAAAGTTATTTCATGCTCTTCAAGTTTACCACTATGCGGAATGATGTTGATAAAAGTTGAGTTGATTTTAATGCTTTCTGCAGTTTCAAGATAACGTGATGAAGTTTCAATTTCTTCTTGTTGTTGACGCGTTGGGAATTTAATACCATAAAAAATTTCTACTTCCTTGATTTGTTCAGTTGTAGGATCTTGCAAATCAACCCAAGAAATATTTTGACGAAGCAATTCCATATCTTCAACCTCTGCTAGAGATTCAAGCTTTAGCTGAGAATATTCTGGTAGATGAAAAATGCGAATCATACTTAAAAAATTAAAAACTTGTTCCAAAACTAAAGCGAAATACTTGCGTAACATCATAAGCTTCTTTGCGCGCAACCTTAGAAAAATCTAGCCTGATAGGTCCCATAGGCGAAGACCAAACTAAACTTAAACCATAAGATGAACGAATCAAAGATGAATCAGCGATTCCATATGTAGCTCCCGAAACATCTTTGTCAACTGATTTTACAACGCCATTCTCAGAAAATAATGCTCCGTAAATTCCTAATTCACGAGGAAGACCTAATGGAAAACGCATTTCAGCGCTACCAACATAATAAATTTTTCCACCAACTGCAAACCCTCCTTTGGCATTGCCATTGACATCTTTTGAACGAGGACCTAAGCCGTTAAAATTAAAACCACGAAAATCATTTCCTCCCAAAAAATATCCAAAATTACTTCTTATCGGCTGACCAATTCCATCAATAACACCGCCACGCGCAGATAATTTAAAGATAATATCATTTTTATATATTGGCAAATAATAGCCTGATGATGCTTCATTTTTTATAAATTTTATATCCCCTCCAACTCCGCTATACTCTTGAGAAATCGATAAATAATAACCTTTTTTAGGATCGATCCGATTATCTCTTTTGTCGTAAAAAAAACTTTGTCCAACCGCAGAAGACATGAAAGATCCTTGCAAACTTGCGATGTTAATTTGGCTAAGATTATTTACATTGCCAATTGTCGTTTGACTCAATGAATATCGCAATTGATGCGAAAGAAATTCAGTAATTGCATAATTTCCACGAAGCGTTGAACCTAGAGAGTCCTGATCATAAGCTAAATTATTTCTTCCAACCATGCTATATTTAAACAAATCAACACCAGCACTGAGATTAGTATCCAAGAAATAAGGTTTGGTATAATTAATTTCGAAATTTTGTCGCCAATAAGATTTTTGAACATTGAAACCCAATTCTTGGCCAGTTCCAAATAAATTACTTTCACGAATACCAGCATTTCCTGTTAAGCGATCAACCGTTGAATAGCCAATACCAAGGGTCAGTTCGCCAGTTCTTTTTTCTTTAACTTCAATTTCTAAATCAACCTTATCGCTTTCGCCAACGCGCTTGGTTTGAAAATCAACTTTCTCAAAAAAACCAAGATTTTCAATGCGCTGTTTGGAGCGATTAATTTTGGTGAGATTGAAAGGATCGCCTTCGCGTAAACGCATTTCACGCCTGATCACTTCATCAAGAGTTCGATGATTGCCTTTAATACGAATTTGGTTGATGTAAATTCTTGGCGTTTCTTGAATTACAAAATCAATATCGATAGTTTTTTCTTCACGATTACGCTTTAAAACTGGCTCAATATCAGCAAATGCAAATGAAGCTTCTGACATTGCTTCAACAAATGCATCGACAGTTTTTTCAACTAGATCGGCATTATAAATTTTACCTTTTTTGGGTAGTAATTTTTTCTGCAAAGCTGAACTATCAAACTTGTTAATTCGATTGACAATATTGATTTCACCGAATTTATATTTGATGCCTTCTTCAACCAAAAAACTAATAAAAAATTTATCTTTTTTCGGACTAATTTGCGCTGTTGAAGAAATTACTACAAAATCTGCAAAGCCATTTCTGCCATAAAATCTTCTTAAAATTTCCTTGTCAAATTCAATACGATCTGAATCGTAACTATCGCTTGAAGATAAGAATCTCCACCAATTGGATTGCTTGGTTGAAATTTCATCACCCAATTCTTTATCGCTAAATTCAGCATTGCCAATAAAATAAATTTTACCAATTTTAGCTTTGGAACTTTCTTGAATATCAAAAATTATCTCAACACGATTTTGTTCTTTAATAATAATCTTGGGATCAATTTTTGTTAAAAATCTTCCGCTTTTAACATAGAGCTCGTTGATTCGCTTCAAATCATTTTGCAATTTGGCCTTGGTATAAATTGCACGTTTTTTTAAACTAACTTCATTTTGTAAAGCTTCATCATCAATCTTATCATTACCAATAAATTTAACTTCGGAAATAATTGGATTTTCTTTAACTTCAATGATTATTTTACCAGCACGTCGATAAATTTTTACATCAATAAAAAGATCTGACTCATAAAGTTTTTTTAAACTTTCGGGAACCGCTTGAGCAACATTTTTTTTAAGATTTTTTATATTGATCAATGATGATATCGTTTGCGCATCAAGCCTTTCTAGGCCAATAATTTCAACATCTTCAACGATAACCTTATTTTGCAAAATTTCATTAGCAAAAGTTAATTTACAACAAAATACACCAATAACTATTATGAAAAATATTTTTAAGTAATTTATAATAATTTTGTTAGAAAATATTTTTCTCACGATTATTGTTTATTTTGATTGGCAAAGGATCTTTTGTAAAACGATAAAATTACGAATTCAAAAATTTTAGTCAAGCTAGATTTGGCTGTAATGTCATTGCTTTTTTAAATTCTAACAATAAACTCCAAAACGTAAATGTTTGGCATTATAATTGCTTAATTTTGTAGGAATCTGATATAGATAGATCGG
>CAILUF010000013.1 GCA_903837365.1 uncultured Alphaproteobacteria bacterium
AATTACAATTACAATTACAAATTAATCGATTTTAAAAAATTAAAATGCCTTTTTAAAATTCATCTGTAAGAAAAATTGATTTTAAATTAACAGTAAATTTTCCATTTTTTTTATTTGATCACGAAGTTCAGCAGCCTTTTCAAAATCAAGTTTAATTGCCGAATCAAGCATTTCTTTTTTGAGTTGTGAGATTTCATTTTTGGTTGGTTTACGTTTTGATGCTTCATCATTATTTTTCTTTTTGCCGTAAAGATTTTCAAGTGCTGAGCCCAAAGGTTTATTGGTTGTAGTAGGGGTGATGTTATGCATTTTGTTGTAAGCAATTTGAATTTGACGACGTCTTGCAGTTTCGTCAAGAGCCTTGGTGATTGATTTGGTATTTTTATCGGCGTAAAGAATTACTTTGCCTTCCGAGTTTCGCGCTGCTCGACCAATAGTTTGTATTAAGGAAGTTTCGTTACGTAAAAATCCTTCCTTATCGGCATCAAGAATCGCTACTAACGCGCATTCAGGAATGTCGAGTCCTTCGCGTAGTAAATTTACTCCAACCAAGCAATCATGTTTGCCGATGCGCAAATTTTGGATAATTTCGATGCGATCAAGAGTATCAACATCAGAATGCATGTACACAACATTGATCCCTGCATCGTTTAAATGTTCGGTTAAATCTTCGGCCATTTTTTTGGTTAAAGTTGTAGCGAGAGTTCGAAAGCCTCGCGCTTTGGCATTCTTGATTTCTTTTAGTAAATCGGCAACTTGTGTTTTGGCTTCGCGAATTTCGCAGACTGGATCGAGAAGTCCGGTTGGGCGAATAATTTGTTCGACAAATTCGCCATTCGCTTTTTCAAGTTCATAATTTCGCGGAGTTGCTGAAACGTAAATGGTTTGCGGTTTAAAATTTTCCCATTCGCTAAATTTTAATGGCCTGTTATCTAATGCGCTTGGAAGGCGAAAACCATGTTCAACTAAAACCGATTTTCGCGCCAAATCACCTTTATACATTCCGTCAATTTGCGGAATTGAAACGTGACTTTCATCAACGAAGAGTAAGGCATCATCTGGTAAATATTCGAATAAAGTTGGTGGTGCACTGCCAGCTGGACGATTCGTTAAATAGCGTGAATAATTTTCGATACCCTTGCAACTTCCTAGAGTAACAAGCATTTCAAGGTCGTAAGTGGTGCGCTGATTTAAGCGTTGCGCTTCGAGTATTTTGTTATTTTTTTCTAATTCGGTAAGTCTTAAATTAAGATCGCTCTTAATATTGCCAACAGCTTTTTGCAAAATTTCTTTGGGAGTTACATAATGCGAAGACGGGTAAATCGAAACATCATCAAACTTAGCAAAAGTTTCGCCAGTGAGCGGATCAAATTCGCTTATTTCTTCAATCTCATCGCCAAACATTGACAATCGCCAAGCGCGATCATCTAAGTGTGATGGAAAAATATCAACAACATCACCTAAGACACGAAAATTACATCTTTCGAAAGCGAGGTCATTGCGCGTATATTGCAAATCAATAAAGCGCATAATTAATTTTTGACGATTAATTTCATCGCCAACTTTTATGCGCATAACCATTTTTGAATAAAACTCGGGAGAGCCAATTCCGTAGATGCAAGACACTGAAGCGATAACGATTGTATCTCTTCTTTCAAAAAGTGCGCGAGTAGCAGTGTGACGAAGGCGATCAATTTGTTCATTAATCGAGCTATCTTTTTCAATGAAAGTATCGGTTTTAGCAACATAAGCTTCGGGCTGATAATAATCGTAAAAAGA
>CAILUF010000014.1 GCA_903837365.1 uncultured Alphaproteobacteria bacterium
TATTTTATTTTTAATTAATACATATTGCTAATTTAATTAGATTTACAAGATTTCAACCTCTAATTTAATTTTAAGGTTGAAGTGGTATTAGGCCTGATAATGGGTCAATCAAAGCATTTATAACTGTTTAAAAAAATAATTTAACAATGAAAGAAATGGTGAAAAAAAACGAAACTTCAAATGAAGAAATTGAGAATTCGCAAGTAGAATACGGTGCGGATTCCATTAAAGTTTTAAAAGGCTTAGAAGCGGTACGTAAACGTCCGGGCATGTATATTGGCGATACGGATGATGGAAGCGGATTACACCACATGGTTTATGAAGTCGTTGATAATGCTATTGACGAAGCCTTGGCTGGTCATTGTAATGAGGTTGTCGTTTTACTAAACGCCGATGGTTCAGTAACGGTTCGAGATAATGGACGAGGAATTCCAGTTGATATTCATAAGGATGAAGGTGTTTCGGCAGCCGAAGTAATTATGACTCAACTTCACGCTGGTGGAAAATTTGATCAAAATTCATATAAAGTTTCTGGTGGATTGCACGGTGTTGGTGTATCGGTTGTTAACGCATTATCTGATTGGTTGGAATTAAAAATTTGGCGTGATGGCAAAGAATATGCGATGCGTTTTGAACATGGCGTGGCAAAAGAATCGCTAAAAGTTTTTGGTAGCGCAAATGGCAAAAAAGGAACTGAAGTTACATTCCATCCATCGAATTTAACATTTTCAAATGTTCTCATTTTTAATTACTCAACTCTTGAGCAAAGATTGCGTGAATTATCTTTTTTAAATTCAGGAGTAAAAATTATTTTGCAGGACTTACGCTCTGAAGATCCAAAAGAAGTTATATTGCTTTACGAAGGTGGAGTTGAAGCTTATGTAAAATTTTTAGATAAAAGTAAAAATGCTCTTCATCAAACAGTAAGTTTAGTTGCTAGCGATAAAACAACAGGCATTAGCATGGAAATTTCCATGCAGTGGAATGATAGTTATCATGAAAATGTGTTATGTTTTACTAACAATATTCGTCAAAGAGATGGTGGAACACATTTGGCTGGAATGAAGACAGCGTTGACGCGAACAATTAATAATTACGCAACTGATAACAAACTTTTTAAAAAAGAAAAAATTGTTTTAAGTGGCGAGGATGTCCGTGAAGGTTTAACGGCAGTGTTATCGGTAAAAGTTCCTGATCCAAAATTTTCGTCGCAAACAAAAGATAAATTAGTTTCATCGGAAGTTAGAACTCACGTTGAATCATGGGTTAATGATCGTTTAGCACAATGGTTCGAAGAGCGTCCAAGCGATGCAAAAATTATTATCGCTAAATCCCTAGAAGCTGCGCAAGCTAGAGAAGCAGCGAGAAAAGCTCGTGAATTAACGAGACGAAAATCAGCTCTTGAAGTTTCAAACTTACCAGGAAAATTAGCCGATTGCCAAGAAAAAGATCCTGCACTTAGCGAGATATTTATTGTCGAAGGTAATTCAGCAGGAGGTTCAGCGAAGTCAGGTCGTAATCGAAAATTCCAAGCAATTTTACCAATCAGAGGAAAAATTCTTAACGTTGAAAGAGCGAGATTTGACAAAATGTTATCTTCTGATCAAGTAGGAACAATCATTACCGCTCTTGGGACGGGAATTGGTAAAGATGATTTTGATCCCAGTAAAATTCGTTATCACAAAATAGTTATCATGGCCGATGCCGATGTCGATGGATCGCATATTCGTACACTTCTTTTGACTTTCTTTTTTCGTCACATGCCTAAACTCATCGAGTATGGCTATCTTTATATCGCTCAACCTCCGCTTTATAAAGTTAAAAAAGGAAGTAGTGAAGTATATTTAAAAAATGAACAAGCTTTACAAAATTACATTATTCAAAATGCCTTAAATTCGGCAATACTTAAAACCAATAAAGAAGATCGCGCTGGAGCTGATTTAAATGATTTTATCAATAAAATTTCAAAGATTAACCATCTGGTTTCTGCTTTAGTGCGAGTAATGCCAATTGACATTGCTGAAAATTTAGCATTGATCGGTGCCTTTGATAAAAAATGGATTAATGATGCTGTAAAAACTAAAGCGTTAATTACCAAAATTGAAAAATATTTTAACTCTAATTGTGATGAACAAATTTCGTGGAAATGTGAAATTGGTGAATCATGCGATATTGAGTTAATCAAAGAAATGCGAGGAGTTAAAGCTGTTTATGCAATTAAAAAATCTTATTTAGAATTGCCGGAAATTTCAGTAATTGCGCAACTAATCGAGCAAATTGCTGATGATTTCGACAAGCCAGTTAAGCTAATTCGTGGTGAAGATCAATTCACTGCAAATAAGCCAATAGATTTAATGAATTTAATCAATGAAATTGGAAAAAAATCAGTTTCAATTCAAAGATTTAAAGGTCTTGGTGAAATGAACGCCGAACAGCTTTGGGAAACTACTCTTGATCCATCTAATCGCACATTATTGCAAGTTAAAATCGATCAATATGATGAAGCTGATCAAACATTTTCTGTGCTTATGGGAAATGTGGTTGAGCCTAGGAGAGAGTTCATTCAAGAGAATGCTTTAAAAGTTGTTAACCTTGATGTATAATAACTTTTATAGTTATAAGTAAATAATTATAAATTAACTAATTACCATCAATAACAATAGTTAAAGATACTTACGAGTAAATTAATTTAACTTAAAATTAATTTTTATAAAATCCAATAACTTGGTGCATATGTTAAAAAAATCTGTAACCGCTTTTTCTTTAATTGAATTATCGATTGTAATTCTAATCATTGGAATTTTAGTTGCAGGAGTAACCCAGTCCAGTAGATTGGTGAAGTCAATGAAGTTAATGACTGCTAGAAATTTGACCCTTTCTTCACCGGTTAGTTCAATTAAAAATTTAACTATGTGGTATGAAGCTACTCTCGAAAAATCAATTGATGAAGCTGAAAGACAAGATGGAATTGAAGTTAGTAAATGGTACGACATAACCCCAACTTCAGTTACTAAAAATGATGCCACGCAAGTAACATTAGCTAATCGTCCAAAATATACTGATGGCATGATAAATGGCTTACCAGCTTTAAAATTTGATGGAAGCACGGATTATTTTGATTTTAATGGTTCATTACTTGTTGGTACAGAATATACTATTTTTATTGTTGAGCAAAGAAGATCTAATGCTGATAGTTGGATGTTTGGTGGTAGTAGTTATGGTTTAGATATGTGTCTACATATTGGTTACTATGGCGGTGTAAATCTAAGACATGCTCAATTCGCAGATACCCCAAATGATTGCTTAAATTGCGTTGCCGCTTATTCAACACCAACTCCTCGCTTACATATCGTTAGATTAAGTTCGGTTGATGGTAGAAGATATTATTTAAATAGCTCTACGCCATCATTTCAAACCCCAGCTGTTAAACAATTTTTAGTTTCTTATAATAATGCTTTTATTGGAAGATTTGGTGGCGGTTACTTTAATGGCGATATTGGTGAAATTATTATATTTACTTCAGCGCTTAAAGCTGAGGAATTATCATCTATACAAAATTATCTAGCAAAAAAATGGGGAATAAAAATAAGCTAATCAATGAAAAATTTTAATGAAGATATCGTAAAATTTTATGAAAATCATATAAAAAATTTGCATGAAAAAAATATTTACCGCTCGCTTAAAGAAGATGATTTAAAAAACTCATGTTCAATTCATGCTGATAAGAGTAAGTCAATCTCCTTTGCAAGCAATGATTACCTTAATCTAAGCGGAAATGAATTAGTAAAAAAATCGGCAATTGATGCAATAAAAAAATATGGAGTTGGAGCAAGATCATCAAGATATATTTCAGGAAATAATCATTTATATCATCAACTTGAAAGACAATTATCAAAATTCAAAAATTGCGATGATTGTTTAATTTTTTCATCAGGATATATGGTTGCAATAGGCGTAATTCCAGCTTTGGTAGGGAAGGGCGATTTGATAATTGCTGATAAATTAATTCATTCTTGTTTGCTTGATGGCGTAAAATTATCGCAAGCAAAATTAATTCGCTTCAAGCATAATGATTTTGAGGATTGTAAAAAAATTTTAGAGCAAAATCGTATCAATTTTCAAAAATGTTTAATCATCACCGAAACAATATTTTCAATGGATGGCGATGTTGGGTGCGTTGTTGAATTAAAAAATTTAGCTAATGAATTTTCTTGCCTGTTACTTTCTGATGATGCGCATGGTTTGGGAATAAAATTATTTTCTGAAGAAATTTCTACACCAAATCATTTGCAAATGGGAACTTTTTCAAAAGCGCTCGGAGCGCTCGGTGGTTATGTTTGTGGTAATAAAATCATTATTGATTATTTACGAAATTTCGCAAAATCGCAAATATACACAACCGCTTTACCGCCAGTAATTTTATCAAGCGTAATAACCTCCTTAAAAATTCTTTCACAAAAAAAATTAGGGCAAAAAGCTTTAGAAAATGCTCAATATTTTTGTCAATTAATGAATCTAAAACAACCATCTTCAGCAATTATCGTAATTATTGTTGAAAATAATGAAAAGTTATTAGCAATTGTTAAAAATGTTGAACAACAAGGATTTTTAATTTCGGCAATTCGAAAACCTACAGTTTCAACTCCGCGAATCCGAATCACTTTTAATTCATCACATCAAAAAAACCAAATTAAAAAATTAGCAATAATTTTAAAA
>CAILUF010000015.1 GCA_903837365.1 uncultured Alphaproteobacteria bacterium
AATAAAAAAACTTATGGAAATTATTTTTAGAGAAAATAATTTAGTTCGCATAATTTATAAGAATAAAAAACTATGAAAACAATTAATATAAAAGCTTTTTCATTAATTGAGTTATCGATTGTGATTTTAATAATTGGCATTTTAGTTGCCGGAGTAGTTCAGTCATCGAGATTGGTTTCAAGAATGCGTATATTAAGTGCGCGATCAATTACGCAATCATCTGATATACAATCGATAAAGGGCTTATTGGTTTGGGTTGAGGCAGTTTCAGAAAAAAGTTTCGATATTAGTGAAGCTAGCAATGGTACTAAAATAAGCAATTGGTACGATATAAATCCCCTTTCAAATACTGCCAATAAATATTCTCAAGGTAACGATGCCAATAAGCCTACTTATATTGAAAATTTTTCTAATGGCTTACCAGGGCTTTATTTTAATAAATTAGAAAATGATTCGTTGCAGGGTTTAATTAATTTTGGAGTAGAACTTAAAGATCTGTCTATGTTTTTTATCTATAATTCTACAGACAATCCTATCGGTGGATCACTCATTTCAATTGCCGATAATTCTGCACCTTCCGCTAATTTCATGTTCCTTCAATCTGGTGGTACGGATGTTTTTCAGATTGATTCAATTTACGCTGGTGATTATAAAATGACCACTACATCAAATCGTATCATGTCTATAATTATTAATAAATTAGGAGTAGGGCAAATTTATGAGAATGGAGTTTTGAAAGTTACCGGAAATATTTCAGGAAATGTAATTTATGCAAATCCAATATTATACATTGGCAAAAGAGCTGATAATATTTATTTCAACGGTTCAATTGGAGAGTTAATGATTTTTAATCAAAATCCAAAAAATGAAGATAGAAAATATATCGAACAATATCTTGGGAAAAAATGGGGAATTAAAGTTTCTTAGGATATCTTAAATAATCAGTTAATCTAATTAGATTTCGTTTTTTTTCGTGGATCAAAATAAAGTAAAATCGGCGCTGAAATGTAGATTGAGGAGTAAGTTCCAATCAGAATTCCAAAGAATGTAGCCATACTAAAGCTAAATAAAACTTCGCCACCGTAAAATATCAAAGCTAATAGTGAAACTAATGTTGCGCTGGCAGTAAGAATGGTTCGGCTTAAAGTTGAATTGGTGCTCGAATTAATCAATGAAGCAAGATCGATTTTTTTATAGCGTCTTAAATTTTCACGAATGCGATCATAAATCACAACTGAATCATTAATCGAATAGCCAATAATCGTAAGGATTGAGGCAATTGATGTTAGATTGAACTCCAATTGTGTAAGCGAAAAAAAACCAAGAGTAAGAGCTGAATCATGAAGTAAGGCAAAAATCCCACCAATGCCAAATTGCCAATCAAAGCGAATCCAGATGTAAATCATAATGAATAAAAATGACAGCGATAAGGCAAGAAAACCCTTTAAAATCAACTCTCTACCAA
This sequence comes from uncultured Alphaproteobacteria bacterium, assembly GCA_903837365.1. Taxonomy (GTDB): domain Bacteria; phylum Pseudomonadota; class Alphaproteobacteria; order Rickettsiales; family UBA1997; genus CAILUF01. The sequence continues at coordinate 1,466 of CAILUF010000015.1, forward strand.
CTTGTGGACCAACATAATCAACCTTGCGATATTCAATTTTATTATATTTAGATTGTAAAAGATTTTGAATATTTTTAATAATTATTGTTTGATCTTCACTAGTTTTAGCAACTCTGATTAAATAATCATTTTTGTCGATATTTTGGATTTGTACATCATGAATTTCATGCGACAAAAATGAACGCATTTCGGCAATATTTACTTTATCTTCAATCCTTGCTTCAATTAAAATTCCACCAGCAAAATCAATGCCGAAATTTAATCCCTTAATCAAAACCAAGGCAATCGAACCAATAATACCAACAATTGACAATATCAAGGCAATTTTATGAAATGCCATGAAATCGATGTTAGTATTGCTTAATGATTGACGAAATTTTGATAAAAATCTTGATAAAAAATTCATGATTATCGATGATTTTTAGATTAATTTTTTACAGCTTTTAATTTACGAATTGATGCTGAAAGTCTTTGTAATTTGCGTGAAGCGGCATTTAGTTTAAAAATATTTTTACTTACACCGCGCATCAATTCAGGTTCTAGAGCTTTAAAAGCTTCTCTCGCTTTTGTTTCGTCAGCTTCTTTAATTGCTAAATCAACTTTTTTTGCAAAAGAACGAATGCGATTTTTGCGAGCAGTATTGATGCTATTTTTTGTAATACTAGAGCGGTGTGCTTTTTTTGCAGATTTTGTATTGGCCATTTTTTAAAAATTTAAAATTAATCGTTGAAAGCCCTTGATAGCCTAGGATAATTGTCAAAATACTTAAACAAATTCTATCTACAAGCGCTAATCCACTCAATTGGAAACTATCTGAAAAAACAAGCTGATATCACCTTTTTACTTAAGTAAATCAACCCCAATTCATTAGTTCCACCCAAGCTAAAAACAGTTAAATTTTATGAGCTAGAATTGAATTAGCAAGTAATTTTCTCTTGTTGATTTAAATAATTTTGCAAAACTTTAGGAATTGTTATTGAGCTATCACTATTTTGATAATTTTCTAAAATTGCTAGTAAAGTTCTACCAACCGCTAGAGCTGAACCATTGAGCGTATGAGCAAAATATGTTTTATTATCTTTGCTTTTATATTTTATTGAAGCACGACGTGCTTGAAAATCTCCGCAATTTGAACAACTTGAAATTTCGCGATATTTATTTTGCGCTGGACTCCACACTTCCAAATCATAAGTTTTTTGTGCACAAAATCCCATATCGCCAGTGCATAATAAAATTTTACGAAAAGGTAATTCAAGTTTTTTGAGAATTTCGCAAGCAATTGCAGTCATTCTTTCATGCTCAAGAGCTGATTGCTCTTGAGTGGTAATTGAAACTAATTCAACTTTTTTAAATTGATGTTGACGAATTATTCCGCGCGTATCTTTTCCAGCTGATCCAGCTTCACGGCGATAGCAAGGAGTATAAGCGGTGAAGCGCAAAGGTAAATCATTTTCGCTTAAAGTTTTTTTGGCAACCAAATTGACCAACGAAACTTCAGCAGTTGGAATTAGCCAATAACCATCGCTCGTGCAAAATGCCTCATCACCAAATTTTGGCAATTGTCCACTAAATTGCATGGCTTGACTTTTGACAAGATTGGGAGGAGAAATTTCTTGATAGGAATTGGCATTGGCAATATCAAGCATAAAATTTGATAATGCTCTTTCAAGTCTCGCCAAATCTTTGCTTAATGTGGAAAATCTTGCACCAGACATCAAGGCTGATTGCTCGAAATCAAGCATTTTCAAGGATTCACCCAATTCATCATGAGCTTTAATTGGAAAATCAAATTGAGGAATTTTGCCAAAAACTTCCACGATTATATTTTGCTCTTCGCTTTCACCAATTGGTACTGTAGAATCGGCGATATTTGGAATTGTTAGTAAAAGAGTGTTAATTTTTTCATCAACACTAAAATCATTTTCAGCCTGAGTTAATTTTTCATTAATAATTTTTGCCTCAGACATTAGATTTTCTGCGTTTATTTGCGTTTGTTTAAGTTTGGCGATGTCTTTGGCGAGTTGATTGCGCTTGGCTTGAAGATCTTGAATTAAAAAAGTTTTTTGACGTTTTTCTTCATCAAGCAATAAAATATCCTTGGCATTGAACTTCGCACCTCTAGCCTTCATCGCCTCATCAAATTTCTGTGAATTTTCTCTAATCCATTTTATATCAAGCATTGGTAATTTATTTTTGTTAAAAATTTATTAATTTTTAGATTGCAAATTTATGTGCAAAATTCTTAAAATTATTTTCGTAAATATTTTAACTTCTTAAATATTTTTTTTAAACAAATTTCTTTTCAATGATCATAAATTCTCATCAATTAGCTCAGCAGTTAATACGCATTCCTTCTTACAGTGGAGTAAATATCGAAGTCATTGAATTACTAAAAAATCATCTCCAAAAATTAAATTTTATTTGCGAGATTATGCAATTTGAAGGTGATAATTCATATCCCGTAAACAATTTGCATGCAATTTATAATCCGCAAAATTCCGCGCAAACCTTATATTTTGCAGGACATACCGATGTAGTTAGGGAAGGTGAGGTTGGACTTTGGAAATTTCCACCATTTGCAGGAAATATCGCTGAAGATAAAATATTTGGACGCGGAGCTTCGGATATGAAATGTGCAATTGCATGTTTCGCACAAGCCGTTTCAAAATATTTACAAATAAATTCAAATCCAAATTTTGGTATTGGTTTTTTAATCACCAATGATGAAGAAAATGATGGTATAAATGGCACTAAAAAAATGCTCGAAACTCTTCGCAAAAAAAATCAAAACATTACTTACTGTTTGGTGGGTGAACCAACTAATCCAAAAAAATTTGGCGAAATGATTAAAATCGGTCGACGTGGATCGGTAAGTTTTAAATTGAAAATTACTGGCAAACAAGGTCATGTGGCATATCCGCAAAATGCTTTAAATCCAATCACAATTTTACTCAATATTTTGAAAGTTTTAAAAGATCATAAATTCGATAATGGCAATGAATTTTTTGATGCTACTAATCTGGAAATAACAACAATTTCTTCGCCAAATCAAGGAAGTAATGTAATTCCCAATTATGCGCAAGCTGAGTTTAATATTCGTTTTAATAATTTGCATAATTCGCAATCAATTGTTGAGCTAATCGAATATGTTTGTAAAAAATCAGTTGGACTAGGTGCGAATTATGAATTGCAAAGTAAAATTAGCGGTGAAGCTTTTTTAAGTACGCCGAAAAAACTTTCAGAAATGGTTGTTAAAGCGGTTGAAAAAGTAACTAAAATTACGCCGATTTTAAGTACCACGGGTGGAACTTCCGATGCTAGATTTATTAAAGATTACGCGCAGGAAGTTGTAGAAATTGGCTTAGTTAACGAAACTGCTCATAGGATTGATGAATATGCGTGGCTTAGTGAAATTGACCAATTAAGTGAGGTATATTTTGAAATTCTTAAATCGCTAAATTTATCAATAAGTTGAGATAAAAATATTTTAAAATAAATTTTATCATAAAAAAAATAATTAATGTTGACATAAATATTTGTTATTTTAAAATATTAACATTAAC
>CAILUF010000016.1 GCA_903837365.1 uncultured Alphaproteobacteria bacterium
TAACAATATTTAGCATAAAATTCAACGGCCTTTGGATCGGCAGATATTTTATTGAAATCGATTGATTCAATATTTATTCCCGAAAGACAACGAGCTCGAGATAGCGCTACATATGCTTGTCCATGACTAAAGCTATCTTTTAAATCGCAAGAAATTTTGTCCAGAGTTAAACCTTGCGATTTGTGAATAGTCATGGCCCAAGCTAGAATTAAAGGGATTTGCGTCATTTTTGCTTCAGCAATTACTGTTTTAGTGTCATTATCGAACCTTTCTAACAGCCATTCCTCAGGACTAATTGTTAATTCACGGAAATTTGTAAATTGCACAATTGGGTAATTTTTCTTGGAAGAAAAGCCTTTAACAATTCCAAGCGAACCATTGATAATTCCTTCCTTTTGATAAGTATTTTTAATCATCATCACCTGAGCTCCAACCTTGAGTCTTAAGGTTTCACTAGCAAGACAATTTTTTTTAAAAAATTCAATTTTAAAAGCATTACCATCAAATTTGGCATGATGAATTATTTCTTCATTGGGAATTTTTTTTAAAAAATCATGATTTATTTTTTCAACTTTTGCATTATGAGTAGTGAGAATTGTTGGACGAATTAAAGAGTTATCATCATCGGCATTAAGCCTTGATTCTAAGGCAATTCGACTTTCAGGAGAAATTTTTCCGAAACGCAAATCTTGTAAAATTTTAATAAAATTAGCATCATCTTGGCGAAAAATTTTATCGAGAATAATTACTTGCAAATCAAGTTCGCTAAAGGTTGAAGAATTAAAACAGAAATCAAAATTTTCATTATAACGACTTATCGGTGGTAATTGCAAAAAATCGCCAAAGAAAATAATTTGCATTCCACCCATCACCTTATTATTTTCGCGAACTACTCTTAGGACCTGATCAATTAGCTCTAAGGTATGTGAAGAGATCATCGAAATTTCATCAATTGCTAAAATATTGGTTTGGCGAATTTTACGACGCACTCGACTCATCTTTGCAAGCATGATATTTTCGATTGTTTGTTCTAGTGGTAAATTGCCAAGGCCAATGCCAGAAAATGAATGAATTGTCGATCCACCAACATTAATCGCTGATACGCCAGTACTAGCTGTAATTTCTAGAGATAATTGCGAAAAATAGCGTTTAATAAATTGCAAAAGATGTGATTTTCCGCTTCCCGCTCCACCCGAAATAAATAAGTTTTGACCTTGGTTAAATAGCTCGATTGCTTGTTGTTGCTTAGGTGATAATTTTTGGAAATCTTCGTTATATGCTTGCTTCATTTTTTTATTTATAAGTGGTGGTAATCATTGGAAAAATTAGGGAAAAATATTTTAAAAATTAATTTAATTTTAGTGGCGATAAAATTAAAATTATTTTTTTCTAACAGCTGAAATTTTTTCTTTCAAGGCTTTAACTTCTAAAGCTCCTGGAATTAGTTCTTCACCGATTACGAATCCCGGTGTTCCGTTAATTCCAATCGAAGATCCGAGCGTTAAATTATCTTCTAAAATTTTTTCAATTTTAGATTTATCTTTTGATAAAACTGATTCGAGTTTTGAAATATTTATGCCAACATTTTTAGCGATTTTGAGTGCGCCATCTTTACCCCTTTCATTTGAAGTCATCAATGTATCATGGAATTTTTTGAATGAAGATGGTTCGAGCAAATTAACTGCAACAGAAATTTCGGCCATTTCTTTTGAAGGTTGTCCAAGTATTGGGAAATCACGATAAATGATGCGAACCTTTTTATCTTCTTTGAGTAATTCCTCAACGCTAGATTGAGCTTTTTTGCAGTATCCGCAAGCGTAATCGTAAAACTCAACAACAGTAACGTCATAACCAGATGGCGCGTATTGGGGAGATTTTTTATCGGAAAATAATTCGTCCTTCTTTTCGCCGATATTTTTCTGAGCATTTTTCATTTGCTCTTCCATGGCTTTTTTTTGCATATTTGAAACCGAATTAATAATTGCTTGAGGATTAGCTTCAATCCATTTGGCAACAACCTCTTCAACACCTTCAACGTTATTAACTTTTTTATCTTTATCTAAACCGCTGGCATTAATAATTTCGGCAGGATTTTCTTTTTTTTCGTCATTGCCATTTGATTTTTTTGTTAAAAAATATACCAAAAGCGAAATAACCGCAATACCTATAGCAATTACAATAAATGGTAAAGCTGGGTTTGATTTTTTCATAAATCTTGACATTGTTAATTACTAGTTAAGGTTAGGGAATTTTATAAAATGTAAATTAATACA
>CAILUF010000017.1 GCA_903837365.1 uncultured Alphaproteobacteria bacterium
AAATATTTTTTTTCTATTCCATTTTTATTTTTAATTAGAGTAATTTTTGCATATTATTTAGTTTTACCGCAAGTATTAAAATTCTTCGCAAGCTTTGAGTATCAAAGCGTTGCAACGCATTCAAATTTTTCAATTCAACTCGAAACTAGAATTAGTGAATATTTAAATTTTGTCGCAAATTTACTATTTGGTTTTGGAATTGCATTTCAATTACCAATCTTGTTGCTTTTTTTAATTAGGTATGATTTTTTATCTACTAATGATTTAAGAAGTAAGAGGAAATACTTGATTGTGATGATTTTCATATTGTCTGCGATCCTTACTCCCCCTGATGTCTTGAGTCAGATAAGTTTAGCAATTTTGTTAATTTTATTTTTCGAAATTGTTATTCTTATTGGTAATAATTTTAACAAAAAAAAATAATTTTATGGCTACTAAGACAAAAACTGCTACAAAAAAACCTGCTGCTAAAAAAGTAGTAAAAAAAGTAACTAAAAAGAAAACAACTGCTAAAAAGAAATAGTAGTTTTTAAGCTTAAAAAGTAAAAAGAGCGGAAGTCTCAATTGAGATTTCCGCTCTTTTGTTTTGGATTATTTTAACTAGCAATAAAAACCAATTATAAAAAATTACGATATTATAACTAAATTAATCTTAAAATTTGAAGTTATATAATATTATTATTCTTATTAATTTGTTCGATACTTTTAATTTTAGATAATGATTGCGAAGGAATTCGCGCAGAGTTTTCTTCATTGACAATTTGACATAGAATATCAAGTGACGCACCACCATCGTAACACATTGCTAATGCAAAGGTTTTTTTGTTTAAATATTCGATAGTTTCGCGCTTAATAACTTTTATTCCGTCGCAAGATGACAAGGGAAATAAATCATTTAATATTCTAATAAAATTATTAAATTCATCGCTTGATGAATTTTTCATAAGGTAAGGAATTTTACCACGATATAAATCAATATCACTTACCGTGATCAAATGATCGAAAATTTTTTCCGAAATAAATGATGCTTGTCTATTCATTTGCTCATAAACATCAATCAATGTATTTATACTAAATAATTGCTGTGATTTTGCATCTGAAACTAATCCACTTGGTTTTACTCCATTTGATTTTAATCCACTTGGTTGATCAATTTTATTGGAAATATTATCATCAAAATTTTGCGCCATAATTTATAAAAAATAATTTAAAAATTTATTCATATCGTTAAATATTTTATTTTGTGAATTAAGTCTTAACTCAACAAAATACTTAACGCGTGGCATATATTCAAGATACCTAGCTTTATTATCCCTCATAACTAAACGCGCAAAAATTCCTAGAATTTTTATGTTGCGTTGCAAAGAAAGTATTTCACAATCTTGCAAAAATATTTGCGGATCTTGTTGACAATTTTTTACAAAATATTCGTAAAGCATTTGCCGATTATTTGGCGAAATATCTCGCCTAATATCATCAAGTAATGAAACTAAATCATAAGCAGGTAATCCTATTAAAGCATCTTGAAAATCAAGAATTCCAACTGAATTATAATTATTTTTATTATTTATGATCATTAAATTATCAGCATGGTAATCTCGAAGAACTACAACTTTTTTATCACTGCTTAACGAATCAAATAAAGCAAACCAAAGATGTTTAAAATCGGCTTTCTGATGCTGTGAAATAAATTTATTTTTTAGTTTTAAATACCATTCGATAAACAATGATACTTCACGAAATAAAACCTGATTATTGTAATTTTGAAGCGATGTATCCGGTTGAATTTTATGAAGTTCAAGCAATACATCGCAAGCGTTTTTATAATAATTAAATTCATTAGCTACGTCTTGCGTAAGAACTCTGGTAAATGTGTTATCGCCAAAATCTTCAAGCAATAAAAAACCATTTTCTTCATCAATGGCATAAATTTTTGGAGCATTAAATCCTTTGGAAATAAGAAATTGATCAACATTAATGAATGGCTTTAATTCCTCGTGAGTTGGAGGAGCAAACATCAAAATAAATTTATTTTTTTCAACCGCAATCCGATAATAAGAACGAAAAGATGCGTCACCTGCAATTTTTTCAATAGCAAGATTTTCTAAATTTATTATATTAAGTTTTTTTGATAAATTTTCTTTAAGAAAATATTCAGCAAGTTTATAATTTAATTCAATCATATTAAAAATCTAATTTAGAATACCACTCCGGTGGAGTAAGATTAGGAATGCGATCTTTTAAAATTTCGCTAAAAATTTTATGAGATTTAATCAAACTATACCACTCTTTTGCTACCTGAAAATGATGCCAATTAATATCGCCAAAATAGTCAATTACTGAGATTTGCGCTGATGCTGAAAAATCAGCAATCGAAATTTGATCGCCAGCAAGATATTTTCTAGTTTCCAGTAAAAATTCAATATAACGAAAATGGACTTCCAAATTTTTTCGCGCAATACGTAAAACATCCGAACTCGGTGAATGAGAACCTTGTAAGAATCTACTCAAATATCTCTCATGCAAAATATGTTTGGTAATTTCATTATAAAATTTATGATCAAACCAATCTTGTAATCTACGAACTTCTGCTTTTTTTATCGGATTTTCTCCTAAGAAATTTTTTGATTCATTATGTTTTTCTTCAATATATTCGATAATTGCATTTGAGCAAGATATAACTGAAGCATTGGTATTATCAAATAAAACAGGCATTGTTCCAGCAGGATTCATGGCGATTAACTCTTTTCTTCTTTCCCAGAAATTTTCATGAACTAATTCAAAGCTAACTTCTTTTGCCAAAAGGTGAACTCTTACCTTTCTAGAAAATGGACAAATCGGATGGTAATATAGGCGATACATATAAAATAAAATTAACTGTTTTTTTAAAAAAAATTACAGTAAAGTTAATAAAAATAATTTCCCAATTAAAATAATTTTAAAAAGTTAAAAATCAAAATTTATTTATGAAAAAAATCGCTTTAATTGATGCATATGGTTTTGTATTTCGTGCATATCACTCACTTCCACCGCTAAAACGAGTAGATGGAACACCTGTTGGAGCGGTATATGGATTTACCAATATGCTTATTAAACTACTTGCAGGATTAAATGTTAGCCATGTTGCGGTAGTTTTTGATTCAGGATCAAAAACTTTTCGCAATGACATTTATCCGCTCTACAAGGCCAATCGTCCACCCTGCCCTGAGGATTTAAAACCGCAATTTGCAATAGTTCGTCAAGCTTCGCAAGCTTTGAATTTAGTAAGCATTGAAAAGCAAGGTTTTGAAGCTGATGATATTATCGCAACCCTTGCAAAAAAATCAGCACAAGATGGTTTTGAAGTTTTAATAGTATCTTCAGATAAAGATTTAATGCAACTTATAGATGATAATATTTCGATGTATGATGCAATGAAAAATAAAATCATTAAAGCTCATGAAGTAAGAGAGAAATTCTTTGTTGATCCAAAGCAAGTTTTGGATGTATTATCATTAATGGGAGATAGCTCTGACAACGTTCCTGGAGTTAAGGGAATTGGACCCAAAACTGCATCACAACTTATTTTACAATTTGAAAACCTCGAAAATATTTTCAATCATCTTGATGAAATTAAACAGTTAACCAAACGTCAACTTTTAATTGATAATCACGATAATGCACTACTTTCAAAGAAATTAATAACTCTTGATGAAAATGTTGAGCTTAGCATAACTTTAGATGACTTACAATTAAAAGCAATCAATCCTCACAATCTTATTAGTTTTTTAGAAGAGCAAGGTTTTCGATCCTTAATTTCTAAAATTAAAAAGGAATTTAAAATAGAAGAATATCAACTGGCAATTGATCCTAAAGGCATAGAAGAATTAAATAATAACACCAAAAAAACAAATAATTATGATGTTAAATATAGCGAAATTACCAATATAAGTGAGCTAGATAAGTTATATCATAACGCAATTAAAAATGGTGTAATTACAATTAATTATTTTTTATTCGCTGATGAAATTGATTTAATTACACTTTCAACTGATGAAATTAATCAAAATGCTAGCGAAGTTTTTTACATTAAAATAGCAAATAAAAATTATTATGATGATAGCAATAAAGCCCTAGATCTCTTTAATTTCAATGAACAAAAATCCGATAATCAACAAGAAAATTTATTTGATATATCAATAATTTTTAAAATTTTAGAAGATTCCTCAATTCGCAAAATATTTTTTGTAGCAAAAGATTTTTTTAAATTTTTATATCGATATAATACTAAAAATGATCGCAAAATTAATATTCAAAATATTATTTTTGATGATGTAAGTTTGATTAATTATTTACTTAATTCTTCAACTCATAATAATCTTCGAGAGTTAATTGATTGTAATCTCGATACTAATCTTGAAGAATTAAATTATGGCGAAATATTTAATGATTTAGCCAAAAATAAATTGCCAGAAATATTTCAAGATTCACAATCAAAAATTAATTTTTTTTGCTTTATAAATCATAAAATTTTTCAACTTTATAAAATTTTTTCTACACAATTATTCTCACTAAAACTAAATAATGTTTATTTACAATATCAGTTACCATTGATTAAAGTTTTAGCGCAAATGGAATTTTTTGGCATTAAAATTGATCGCGAAAAATTACAAAATTTATCAGAAGAATTCAGTATCAAAATTTCGCTATTAACTAAACAGATTTTCAGTTTAGCAAATCAAGAATTTAACATTGCCTCAAGTCAACAATTAGCCGATATTTTATTTAATAAATTAGGACTTACTTCCAAGAAAAAATCTAAAAAAACTGGAGCTCCTTCGACAGCCTTTAAAGTCCTTGAAGAGCTTGCTTTAGATGGTATAGAAATCGTCGATAAAATTATCGAATATCGTAAATTTTTTAAACTTAAAAATACTTATACCGATGGACTTCCCAAGGAGATCAATAAAAATACTTTGCGAATCCACACCCATTTTTCTAACATCGCAACCCTTACGGGAAGACTTAGCTCAAGTAATCCCAATTTACAAAATTTACCAATAAAAAGTGCGGAAGGAAAAAAAATTCGTCAATGTTTTATTGCTGAAAAAAATTTTAAATTATTATCAGTAGATTACTCACAAATAGAATTGCGTATCATTGCGCATATTGCCAAAATAAATCCTTTGATTGAGGCATTTAAATGCGATAAAGATATTCACGCAATTACCGCAAGCCAAATATTTAACATTGAACTCGATAAGGTCGATGATCAAATGCGTTCCAAAGCTAAGGCGATTAATTTTGGAATAGTCTATGGCATTAGTGCATATGGACTTGCCAAGCAATTAAAAATCTCTAATATCGAAGCTGATAATTATATTAAATCTTATTTTGTAACTTATCCAGGCATTGAAGAATATATGAAAAAAACTACCCAATTTGCTTTAGATAATGGCTATGTAGAAACGATAATTGGTCGAAAAATTTTTATCAGCGATATTCAAAACAAAAATAAAATGATTTTCAACGAAGCAAAAAGGCAAGCGATTAATGCTCCAATACAAGGAAGTAGTGCAGATATTATATTTAAGGCGATGATTGATATTGATCGTGAATTTATCAAACATCAATTAACCAGTAAAATGATTTTACAAATTCATGATGAATTAGTTTTTGAAATAAATGATCAAGAACGAGATTTGGCAATCAAAATAATTAAGGATAAAATGGAAAATTCAATTAAACTTGATGCGGAATTAAAAATTGATATTAGCGATATAATTTAAAAAATTATAAATTTAAAACTATATTTGACTACAAACACTAAGCTTTCGCGAATTTATTAAATCCGATTTAATTTCACTACAATCCAATAACGAATCAAAGAAATAATCATGAGTAATTTGTTTTTGTTGATTTTGTTTAGCTTTGAACATTTTTTGTTGATAATAAACATTTTTCTGTAGTTTTTGACTAAAATAAATAAACATCGGAACATTATGAGCACTTGATTTGGAACCATCTAAATTGCCATTAGCGTAGATTTCATTCTCACCCAAGAATGATCCGTGATCAGAAATATAAAATAAAATTGCATTTGATTGGTCAATTATTTTTATAATTTCATTTATAAAATAATCAGTATATAAAACCGTATTATCGTAAGAATTATTAATTTGTTGAAGAGAGCATGATTTAAGATCTTTACCGCATTCATCAGCAAATTTCTTGAACTCAGAAGGATATCTTTCAAAATAATGAGTATGACTTCC
>CAILUF010000018.1 GCA_903837365.1 uncultured Alphaproteobacteria bacterium
AACAATTCTGAGATAGTTTTTTAAAGGTTTTAAGTTAGTTATTAACAATTTAAATTTTACTTTTAAAAAAAATTTAACAGAGATAAAATTGTGAAAAAAATGTTAATAAAAATAACAAGTTTTTTGAAAAATTTATTTTGTTAACAATTACACTTTTATTAACATTTTGTTAACAAGTTTTTAAAAAAATTTTCTTTAAAAATATCTTATGAAATTAATGAAAAATATTATTGAAGAAAAATTAAAAAAACAATTTTCCCCTGAATTTTTAATCGTTGTAGATAATTCCCATTTACACGCAGGACATTCTGGGAGTAAGTCTTCTGGACAAACCCATTTTGCTATAAAAATCAAATCTAGTCAATTTGAAGGTTTGTCAAAAATAGCGATTCATCGCCAAATTAATAATTTACTAAATGAAGAATTTTTAAATGGCATGCATGCTTTAGAAATAGAGATAATTAGTTAAGAGTAACTTTTTATTATTGATTAATAATAAAAATTATAACAATTAACTACCTTTCTTTTCTTTGTTAGTTGTTAACAAAGTTATTTGTTTTTTCTCACGCTCATTTTGCTCTTTTTCTGTCAAATAAGTGAAATTATTTACTTTGTTTTTTTCTACTGCTTCTTTATTGACTATTAAACTTTTAATATCTTTTTTAGAAGGTATTTCAAACATTGCATCGAGTAAAATATTTTCAGTAATTGCTCTTAATCCACGAGCTCCTGTCTTGCGATCAATGGCTTTTTTAGCGATTGTCTTCAGAGCCTCTTCATCAAATTCAATTTCAACCTTGTCTATTGCGAAAAGTTTTTCATATTGTTTTGTTAATGAATTTTTTGGTTCGTGTAAAATACGCGTTAAATCTTCTTCGCTTAACCCATCTAGGGGAGCGATAATTGGAAGACGTCCAACAATTTCAGGAATTAAACCGAATTTTATTAAATCATCTGGTTCAACTTTATTAAAGATATCTTTGCGATTTATATCGTCTTTTTCACGAAGTTCGGCACCAAAACCCATGCTAGCATTAACACCTCTAACCGAAATAATTTTTTCTAAACCAGAAAAAGCCCCAGCGCAAATGAATAAAATATTACGAGTATCAACTTGCACATATTCTTGCTGAGAAGTTTTTCTACCTGGTTGAGTTGGGACTGAGGCAACTGTTCCTTCGATAATTTTTAACAAGCCTTGTTGTACACCTTCACCTGAAATATCGCGACGCGTATTATCCTCAGATTTACGAGCGATTTTATCGATTTCATCAATATAGACGATACCGCGTTGAGCTTTTTCAATATCGTAATTTGCTGCTTGTAATAAACGACCAATGATATTTTCAACATCATCACCAACATATCCAGCTTCGGTTAACGAAGTTGCGTCAGCCATTGTAAATGGAACATCAAGAATTTTGGCAAGTGTTTGCGCTAATAAAGTTTTCCCACAGCCAGTTGGTCCAATCATCAAAATATTTGATTTGTTGATGTCGATATTATCGGTACCAACAATTGAAGGATTATCAACTCTTTTGTAGTGATTGTAAACTGCTACTGCTAAAACTTTTTTAGCGTATTCTTGACCAACTACATAATCATCGAGAATTTTAGCGATTTCTTTAGGTGTAGGTTTTGAGCCGTCAACTTTATGTAAAGGAGATTTTTTTGTTTCTTGTTTTAAAATATCCATACCAAGTTCAACGCACTCATTGCATATAAACGCGGTTGGACCAGCAATTAATTTTTTAACTTCATTTTGTGATTTACCGCAAAAAGAACAATGAAGTTCTTTTTCGTCGTCTAGTTTTTTAACCATGATTTTATTTGTTTAGTTGAGGTCTTTTGTCGATCACTTCGTCAATAATGCCAAACTCTTTAGCTCTAACTGGAGACATAAAGTTATCGCGTTCCATTGACTTTTCTATCATTGAAAGTTTTTGACCAGTATGCTTAGTGTATATTTCGTTTAAGCGTCTTTTTAAATTTAAAGTTTCCTGAGCGTGAATCTCGATATCGGTTGCTTGACCTTGATATCCGCCACTTGGTTGATGAATCATAATTCGTGAATTTGGTAAAGCAAATCTTTTGCCATGAGCTCCAGCAGCAAGAAGTAACGATCCCATTGAAGCAGCTTGTCCGATACAAACCGTAGAAACATCGGGACGAATATAATTCATTGTATCATACATTGCTAAACCAGATGTGACAACACCTCCGGGAGAATTTATGTAAAAGAAAATATCTTTTTTTGGATCTTCAGATTCAAGAAAAAGTAATTGCGCAACAATCAAAGAAGAAACTTGATCATTGACTGGACCAGAAAGAAAAATAATTCTTTCTTTTAAAAGTCTTGAGTAAATATCGAACGATCTCTCGCCTCTTGGAGTTTGCTCGATAACCATTGGCACTAGATAACTAGCTTGTTCGTTAATTTTATCTATCATGATTGAATAATGAATTTTTAAAGTTAATCTATAATTTTCTTGTAATTTTAAATAGATTTTTTTTTAAAGCAATCTTGAAACTCTCAAATTAATTCGTAAATTACAAATAAAATTTTCACTTACTCTAAATTAATTTAAAATAAAATGACTCAACAGCAAAATAACAATAACAATCAAGACCTTGAAAATCAAGGCGTGGATGGCAATGAAGAAATAAATCAACAAAGAAATTCACAAGATATTATTGATCAATTATCTTTAAAAATTAGCGATCTTGAACAAAAAAATAGCGATCTTAATGATAAATTATTGCGTAGTTTAGCGGAATTTGAGAATGCGCGTAAAAGATCTCGCGAGGAAATAGAAAAGGCTAGCAAGTTTGCGATTGGTAATTTCGTAAATGAATTGGTCGTTATCGTTGAAAATTTTATAATGGCTAGTGAAAATGCACCAAATGACGAGATTGAAAAAAATCCAGTAATTAAAAATTATGCAACTGCCATAAATTTAACTCAAAAAGAATTGCTTAAAATTTTAGAAAAGAATCAAGTAAAAAGAATTTTTCCACTTAATGAATTATTTGATCACAATCTACATGAGGCAATTAGTAGCGTTGAAAGCGAAGGGCAAGAAGGGCTTGTTGTGCAAGTTATTCAAGCTGGATATACTATCGCTAATCGCTTGATTCGTCCAGCTTTGGTTGCAGTTTCGAAAGCAAAAATTAGCTCATAAATAAATCTTTTAATTTTCTAAAAATTATAAATTTCACGATTATAAAAAAATCTAGTTGCAAAATTGCGTAAGTTTTTCTAAATTGATTGACAATGAAAATAAGAATTTGATTTAGATGCTGTAGTTATTAATTTTTATGTAAGTGCAAACTAATCTAGAAAATCAATGCTAGTTGCGTTTAAATTGCAATCTAAATTCAGCAATATTGCGTAAGGGTTTTAAATTTTTAGGGTTTTAAATTTTTTTGTTGAAATTATTAACAAAAATTATTTTTAATTTATTATTTAGATTTTAGGGATTGTAGCTCAGCGGTTAGAGCAGGACGCTCATAACGTCTTGGTCGCAGGTTCGATCCCTGCCGATCCCACCAATCTTTATTTGCA
>CAILUF010000019.1 GCA_903837365.1 uncultured Alphaproteobacteria bacterium
CAAGCGCATTCACAACCTGTTAATCCACCACCAACTATGTTAACTTTTGTCATTTTAATTTAATTAATTTTTTAAGAATTTTAGATTATCAATTCTTAAAATCATTAACTAAAATTTTAGATAAAATTTTCTTAACATTTGCCGTTTGAACTAACGGGTACAACTGTCATTTTATCAAATTTCCACATATAACCATCTAGATAGTCAATTGGCATGGCAACCAAGCTACCAAATCCCCATAAAATATTTGCCCAAAATGATGGGGTAATTGATTTTTTAACTTCGTAAGATGTTGAATTAAAGCAATTATCTACAACATCAATTTTAATACCTCTAAAGCTAGAGGGAGTTGCCACAACGGTAGTTGGTAATTTGGTACGATATGAACCATCTGGAGTTGTAATTTCAACCATTACTCCTTCGCGATCACTTGAGGTTTTGGCAATAAATGATTGCGAACCGGAATTAAAAATCGTCGAACATGAAGTTGCGAGAATCAATAAAGAAATAAAAAAGATTTTTTTCATAAAATTAAATTTTGTTGATTTTCAAATTATAGAAGCATGTATTTTTAGATTTATTTAGTAACATTAATACCGAAATAATTTGTGGTAAAAATTATCACAAGTTATATTATAATAATCAAATAAATTTTTCGAAATAAAATTAATTATTTTTTTTTCTTCTCATTAAATTATTTCGCAAAGCTTGGGAGAGTTTGGTTTTGCGCTTATTTTTTTCTAGATCTTTGTGCTTTTTTTTGTCAGCTATTTTTTCTAAATCAAGCTTGGCAATTACAGATTCTTCGTTTTTATTTAGATGATTATTCATAATTTTTAAGTGTTTATAGCTCTAAATTAGTTTTTGTTAGTTTTATTCAAACTTAACAGTTTTAAGTATAATTAAAGTGTTTTTGCTTTAAATTAACTATCCTTAGTAATTTCAAATTGTTTTAAGTAAAGATTAGCGTATAAGCCATTTTGATCTAGAAGCTCTTGATGCTTCCCCTCCTCCACAACTTTACCATTACTAATCACAATAATTTTATCGCAGTGAATTACGGTTGATAAGCGATGGGCAATAACTAGTGAAGTACGATTTTTCATTAATTTTGCCAAGGCATCTTTGATTAATTTTTCAGAAATTGGATCGAGTGCTGAGGTTGCTTCATCAAGTAAAAGAATTGGTGCATCATACAAAATAGCTCGTGCAATGGCGATTCTTTGACGTTGTCCACCTGATAAACGAATACCATTTTGCCCAACTTTAGTGTGATATTTTTCTGGTAATTCAGAAATAAATTCATCAGCTTCAGCTAATTTTGCAGCACGAATAATTTGCTCCTCAGTTGCTCCTTCTTTGCCGTAGCGAATATTTTCTAAAACCGTATCATCAAATAACATAACCTCTTGATTAACAACTGACATCGAGCTTCTAAGTGATTTAACCGTTAGATCGCGAATATCATGTCCATCAAGTTTAACTTGACCATTTTGCGGATCGTAAAATCTTAAAATCATATTCATAATCGTTGATTTTCCTCCACCCGAATGACCAACTAGCGCAACAGTTTTTCCAGCAGGAATTTTAAAATTAATTGATTTCAAAGCATCCTTTCCTTCAACGTAACTAAAGTTAACATTTGCAAATTCGATATCGCCTTTAACATCAAGAATCTCTAGCGCGTTTGGCTTATCAATAATTTGCGGTTTTTCATCAAGTAAGGTGTAAAGACGAGTTGCAGCAGCTAGTCCCATCTGCACTCCTGAATTCATACTCGAAACTGATTTTAATGGTTTATAAGCCATCATCATTGCTGCAAAAAAAGAAAAAAATGCTCCGGGAGTAGTTTGGCCAGTTATAACTTGATGTCCACCGTACCAAATAACCGCAGCAACTCCAACTCCAGCTAAACTCTCAACAAATGGCGAAGAAATTAAAGAGATCCGTGAAATTTTTTTGGCCATCTGAAATGCACTGTCAATAATCATGCCCATTCTACGTACTTCAAAATCTTCGCAATGATAGGCTTTAACCAATTTCGAATATTGCAAAGTATCGCTCATTTGCGAATTAAATTTCGAAGCAATTTCTTGATTTTTATAAGATAAATTTCGCAATCTTTTACCGATGCGATAAATTGGATAAGCAGCTAATGGAAAGCCGATAAAGGCTACCAAAGAAAGTTCAACACTTTGATTAAACATCACAATTATCAATGCAAATAAAGTGAAAAATTGTTTAACAAAACCATTCATCGAGGTTGAAATCAAACCAACCACCGAAGTGATTTCGTTGATTATACTGGCGATCATATCACCTGAAGATTTATTGTGAAGTTTATCAATATCGGAGCGAATGAAATGAGAGTAAAGACGAAGACGCATCTGCGAAGTAATGCGCATCGTCAATAAATTCATCGTAAGCAGTTGGTAATAAGTTGCAAAACCTTTTATCACTGTAACGCCAAGGACGAGTAGGGGTATATACAATAAAGCATTAGTATTTTTTTGAACAAAAACCGAATCCAACGCTGGCTTAATTAACCAAGCGTGAAATGATGTCGTTCCTGCAATCAACAACATCAAGCCAATAGAGATTCCAAAAGTTTTCCAGTGAGAGATAATATATTCACGAGTAATTCTTTTGACAAGGTAAGGAGTGCTGTTATAGTTAATGGTCATTAGCTAAAATTAATTTAAATTAGTTATTGTAAGTCAAAATTATTTTTTTAATTTAAGTAAGCGAATAATTTTTTAAATATTTTAAATATTATTTTCTTAAATTTGCCAATATTTTGCTAAATCGCAAGCGTTAATTATGCTCAATATTTTTTCAATTCTTAAAAAACAATTTAACAATGCAATAAAAGTTATTGCCTTGGAGCACTGCGTTACCTTAAGCGAAGATGATTTAAAAAATTTTACCGTTGAGCCAATTAAAGATAAAAAAAATGGCGATATAGCTTGTAATATCGCCATGACATTGATTAAAAAATTCAAAGATTGCGAACTTAAAAATGTTGAATTACTTGCCAACGAAATTACTGCGCAAATTTTAAAAATTAAAAATTCTGCAAATGAAATTGACCCGGTAGACCATAATTTAATTCATGAAATTAAAGTAGCGAAAGCTGGTTTTATCAATATTTTTTTAACACAAAAAATCTTACATCGTGTTTTAGCGGATATTGTTACTAGCGATAAAATAAATTATCCAAATCTTGGCAATCAAATAAAAATCAATTTGGAATATGCCTCGCCTAACCCTACTGGCCCAATACATGTAGGCCATACTCGTGGTTCAATTTATGGCGATGTTTTGGCAAATTTATTACAAAAAGTTGGCTATGAAGTTTTAAAAGAATATTACATAAATGATGCTGGAGCGCAAATTGCAAATCTGCTACGTTCAGTTTATAAACGTTATCAACAAGTTTGTGGAATAGAAATTGCAGAAGAAGATTTTCTTAAATTAGGTTTATATCCCGGTGAATATTTAATACCAATTGCCAAAAAATTATTTGTTAATTTCAAAGAAGATTTATTAACTCTTGATGAAAATCAATATTTTCCACTAATTCGCAATTTAGTTGTTGATGATATGGTGGAGTTAATCAAAAGCGATTTACTTGCTCTTGGCATAAAGCATGATAGCTATTTCTCTGAAAAAAAAGAATTACATGATAAAAATAAAATTAGCCAAGCTATTGAGATACTCAAAAAACATGATTTGATTTACGTTGGTAAACTTTCAATACCGATGAGCGATAAAGGTGTTGGGCAAAATCTCGAAGATTATGACGAAAGCGATCAAACATTATTTCGCTCAACAAATTTTGGCGATGATATTGATCGCGTTGTTATTAAAGCTGATGGATCTTACACCTACTTAGCTGGAGATATGGCTTACGCCTTATCTAAATTTGAAAGAGGAGCGCGAATTTTTATTATGCCACTTGGTTATGATCACGCAGGTTACGTCAAAAGACTTAATGCAGTAGTGCAATCACTAACAAATAACCAAGCTAGTTTAAAAGTTATTCTTTGCCAAATGGTAAAATTTGTCAAAGATGGTCAGCCATTAAAAATGTCAAAACGTGCCGGAAATTTTATTACTGCTCGCGAAGTGATTGATGAGGTTGGAGCTGATGCCTTAAGGTTTCTAATGCTCTGTCGAAAAAATGATACGCCATTTGATTTCGACTTGAGCAAAGTTGTTGAACAATCAAAAGATAATCCAATTTTTTATGTGCAATATGCTCATGCGCGATGCTGTTCAGTATTAAAAAATGCTCAAGAATTTTTTTCAAAAAATATAAGCAATTCTCAGGAGTTAAAAAATTTATGCCAAAAAAATATTGATTTCTTAGAAGTTTTAAACGATGAAAGTGAATTGGAATTAATTAAAAAAATTGCTAATTACTTACGAATAATTGAAAACTCAGCTCAATATTTCGAGCCACATCGTTTGGCATTTTATTTGCAAGAATTAGCTGGAGATTTTCATGCTTTATGGAATAAAGGCTCAGAAAATCCCCAATTAAAATTTATCATTAAAGACAATTTGCAACTTACATATGCAAGGCTTTGTCTTGTATTGTCACTAAAAAAAATAATCGCTTCTGGTTTGGAAATTTTTTCTATTAAACCATGCGAAGAAATGAAATAAAATTATGGAAGATTTTGGATATCAAAAAGACAAACAAGATAAGCAAAGCGGAAATTTTAATAAACAAATTTTTCTTATTTTAGCAACTATCCTTTCAATATCGCTTTTTGTTTATATCACTATCACCGCTTACCATTTTGTTTATCAAGATGATGAAAATGTCGAATTGATAAAAGCTCCACAATTGCCAATTCGAGTTGGTATTGAAGATGAGAATAGCAAAAATAGTGAAAATGTTCAAATTGATCGAACAATTTATGAAGATATTTTTGGCAATAAAAAAGAAGCTGTAAAAATTGATAACTCCAAGGTTAGCAATAGTTCTGAATCGGCATTACCACCCAAAAAAGAATTTGGGGATAAAAATTTAATGATCGATAAAAATCGCCCAATTGCGATTATTGGAACTCTAGAAACTGCAAATATTGTCAATCAAAATAGTGAAAATAACATTATTGATAATAAAAAACTTTCTGCCGAAACTCCTACTCCCATGTCTTCTGGCAATAATTTTGCTTCAATTGAAAATACTAATCAACTAGCACTAAAAAACTCTAATCTTGAAAATAACAATGAAAATATTGCGAGCAATTTAGCTAATTCTAAATCACCAAAAAATATTGAACGCAAAAAAATTGTCCGCGTTCAAATCGC
>CAILUF010000020.1 GCA_903837365.1 uncultured Alphaproteobacteria bacterium
TCATCAGTGCGGTTTGCCAAAAAAAATGGCCCTAGAATTATTCAAACCATTTATTTATTCGAAGTTAGAGCTTTACGGAAAATCACCTTCGATTAAGGTTTCTAAAAAAATGGTTGAAACAGAACGTCCTGAAGTTTGGGACATTCTAGATGAAGTAATTAAAGAACATCCAGTTTTACTCAATCGCGCTCCAACTCTTCACCGTCTTGGTATTCAAGCTTTTGAACCAGTTTTAACTGAAGGAAAAGCTATTCAACTTCATCCGCTTGTATGTTCTGCATTCAACGCTGACTTCGATGGTGACCAAATGGCTGTTCACGTTCCTTTGTCAATTGAAGCGCAAGTTGAAGCGCGAGCATTGATGATGTCGACTAACAATATCCTCAGCCCTGCGAATGGAAAACCAATTATTGTTCCTTCGCAAGATATTATTCTTGGTCTTTACTATATCAGCATGGAGTCTAAAGATTATCGTACAGCTAAGCCTAGAGCGATCGCCGATGAATATGAATTGGAACATGCGCTTAATGAAAAAGTTATCAGCTTGCATAGTAAAATTCTTTATCGCTACACTATAAAAAATGCTGATGGCGAAAGAAGTAATGTAAGAATCGAGACTACAGCAGGTAGAGTTGCAATCTATAATACTTTGCCTAAATCAATGCAGAGTAATTTTGATGTTGTTAATCGCGTGATGACTAAAAAATCTGTAACCAATCTTATCGATACAGTATATCGTAATTGCGGACAAAAAGAAACGGTAATT
The DNA here is from genome assembly GCA_903837365.1 of uncultured Alphaproteobacteria bacterium. GTDB lineage: Bacteria > Pseudomonadota > Alphaproteobacteria > Rickettsiales > UBA1997 > CAILUF01. The sequence continues at coordinate 767 of CAILUF010000020.1, forward strand.
TTTTGTGATCGAATCATGGCTCTTGGCTTTAGAAATGCTTGCGTTGCTGGTATTTCAATTGGTAAGGACGACATGGTCGTTCCGCAAATGAAGCATCAACTTATAACTGAATCTTTTGATAAAGTTAAAAAATTAGAAAAACAATATCGTGAAGGCCTAATTACTGGCGGTGAAAGATATAACAAAGTTGTCGATGAATGGACAAATTGCACAAGCAAAATCTCTAAAGAAATGATGGCAGTTATCTCGGCATTCGATGATCCTGTTAGAGCAAATTCAATTTTTATGATGGCTGATTCTGGAGCGCGTGGTTCTGAAAATCAAATTAAACAAGTTGCTGGTATGCGTGGTTTGATGGCGAAACCTTCTGGCGAAATTATCGAGACACCAATTACCTCAAACTTTAAAGAAGGTTTGAGTGTGATGGAATATTTTATTTCAGCTCACGGTGCTAGAAAAGGTTTGGCTGATACGGCTTTAAAAACTGCGAATTCAGGATATTTAACGAGAAGGTTGGTTGATGTTTCGCAAGATTGTATCGTTGTTGAAGATGATTGCAAAACTTCGGAAGGAATCACTATCGAACCAGTAATTGACGATGGTCGTGTTATTGTTTCTCTAGCTGAAAATGCCTTGGGTCGTGTTTCTGCTGAAGATATAAAAACACTTGATGGCAAAACAATAATTGCCAAAGAAGGTTCGATGATTGATGAAGCTGTCGCTGATGAAATAGCTAAATCGGCAATTAAATCACTAAAAGTTCGCTCAGTTCTAACTTGTAAAACTCTCAATGGCGTTTGCGCTAAATGCTATGGTCGTGATTTGGCTACTGGAAATATGGCAAGTATTGGTGAAGCGGTTGGCGTTATTGCAGCTCAATCAATTGGTGAACCAGGAACTCAGCTTACAATGAGAACGTTCCATATCGGTGGTGCGGCGCAAAAAGATACTGAGCAATCAGCTATTTCAGCAATTGAAGATGGTAAAGTAAAATTCAATGAAAAATCTACATTACTTGATCGCGAAGGAAGAATTATTGTAATTAGCAGAAACTCAGAAATTATTCTTTGCGATAGTAAAGACAAAGAATTGCATCGCTACAAATTACCTTACGGAGCCTTGATTGTTCATAAAAATGGTACTTCAATTACTAAGGGCGAACATTTAGTCGAATGGGATCCGTATAACATTCCAGTAATCGCTGAAGCTAATGGTATTGTTCGTTACAATGATCTAAGTGAGAATGTTTCTTTGCGTGAAAAAATTGATGAAACCACGGGAGTTTCAACCAAGATAGTTATGGATTGGAAGCAATATAGTAAAAAAGATTTGAAGCCAAGGATTTCTATCGAAACTGGTAATGATAAAGTTGAAAAGGAATATCCATTGTCGATTAATACTTTAATCAGTATTTCTAACGGCGCTGATGTAAGGGCAGGTGATGTAATTGCAAGAATTCCAAAAGAATCATCTAAGACTCGTGATATTACTGGTGGTTTACCACGAGTGGCAGAATTGTTTGAAGCGCGTAAGCCGAAAAACGCTGCCGTAATGAGTGAAATCGATGGTAAAATTGAATTTGGTAAAGATTATAAAACTAAAAGAAGAATTATTATTCGCTCATTGGATGCTACTAAAGAGCCAATCGAATATAGTATTTCAAAAACTAAGCATTTATTTTATGGCGAAGGTGATATCATTAAAAGAGGCGATGTATTAGTTGATGGTAATCTTGTACCTCATGACATCTTACGTATTCTAGGTATGCAAGCATTTACAAATTATATCGTAAATGAAGTGCAAAAAGTTTATCGTATGCAGGGTATGAAAATTGATGATAAACATATTGAGGTAATTTTGAGCATGATGCTCAAACGCGTTGAAGTTACTAACTCGGGAGATACTACGCTTCTTTCTGGTGAATATGTTGATCGCGATGTTTTTGAAGAAATAAATGTTAAGACAATTGCAGATAAAATGAAGCCAGCGGAGTGTTCGCCAGTTCTTCTTGGTATCACCAAAGCATCCTTGCAAACTAAATCATTTATTTCAGCGGCATCATTCCAAGAGACAACCCGTGTTCTTACAGATTCTGCGGTTCAAGGTAAGATTGATAATTTACGCGGACTAAAAGAAAATATTATCGTTGGTCGTTTAATTCCAGCTGGAACTGGTTTGATGGCTAATAAATATCGCGTAATTGCCAATCAAGAAAAATTAGCTGAAAGTCCTCAGGCTAATGTTAGCTTGGAAGAAGACATGTTGATTAAAGATCAAGATGTTAATGGTTATTAATCTATTTAATTATGGAAAATTTAATTTCCATAATTAAATAATTACTTAATAAAATAATTACTCTTCGATATTTTTAAAAATTCTTGATCTCTTCTGCATCAACATTCAGTAGGATTACAAAGAAATTGCGGATAAATTTAAAATTTAATTTAAAAGTTAAAATATTTAAATGTTAGAAGATAATAACAAATCACAATTCTTAACTAGATTCAAGAAAAATAAAAGAGGATTAGTTTCTTTTATTGTTTTATGTGTATTATTCACAATCTCTCTTTTTGCTGAACTTATTGCCAATGATAAACCTTTAATTGTAAGCTTTGATGATAAATTTTATTTTCCAATTTTTAAAGAAATAAGCGAAAAAGAATTTGGCGGTGAACTAGAAACTAGTGCTGATTTTCGTGATCCTGCAGTAAAGGAATTGATAAATAAAAAAGGCTGGATGATTATGCCACTTATTGAATTTAGTTACGATACAATAAATTTTGAAAGCAATTCCCCAGCTCCTGCCCATCCAACTCTAGTTAATTTATTTGGCACTGACGATCAAGGTCGTGACGTGCTGTCAAGGGTGATTTACGGCGTAAGAATTTCGCTATTATTTGCCATATGTCTAAGTTTTTTTTCAGGATTAATTGCGATTTTTCTGGGAGCAATTCAGGGTTATTTTGCTGGCCTAATTGATATTTCTTTGCAAAGATTTACGGAAATTTGGGCGAGTTTACCGATGATGTTTTTGTTAATTATTTTTTCAGCGATTATTGCGCCAAGCTTTTTTACTCTTCTTATTTTAATGACATTATTTAGCTGGATTTCATTGGCAAGCCTTGTGCGTGCTGAGTTTTTGCGTTTAAGAAATTTTGAATTTGTTATGGCTAGTAGAGCTTTGGGAGCAAGTTCTTGGCGAATTATTTTCCGTCATATTTTGCCAAATGCTTCGCCGATTATTATTGCCAATTTGCCTTTTCTAATGGCTTCATCTTTGACTACGCTTACTGCTTTAGATTTTTTGGGATTTGGATTGCCAGTTGGATCAGCTTCGCTTGGTGAAATTTTAGCGCAAGGTAAAAATAATTTACAAGCTTATTGGCTAGGCATTACTGGTTTTGTAAGTATAACAATTATTTTATCATCCTTAATTTTTTTGGGTGAAGCTATTCGCGATGGTTTTGATGCTCGCAAATAAAAAAAATATAGACTTTTTTATAACCGCGTTTATTGTAAAATTTTAATTTTATCACCAAAAAAATCCGTTGATAACTTTAACTAAATTTTACAAAGTAAATTTTCAAGTTAACTTGGTATCAATCAATTTAAAATAAGTAAAATAGGTATAAAATGGCAATCGAAATTTTAATGCCAGCACTTTCGCCAACCATGAAGGAAGGCAATCTGGCAAAATGGCTAAAAAAAGAAGGCGATAAAATCAAGGCTGGTGAAGTTATCGCTGAAATCGAAACCGATAAAGCTACGATGGAAGTGGAAGCGGTTGATGAAGGAATCATCGGTAAAATTTTAATCGCGCAAGGTACTGAAAATGTTGCGGTTAATTCCTGTATAGCATTGATTTTGGAAGAAGGTGAGGATAAAAAAGTTTTAGAAAATTATAAATCTAAAAATTCAAATAATTCAAAAATTTCTGTTGAGCAAAATCCTGCAACTCCAGAAATTTCTAAGGATCAATCATTATCGCAAGATTCTAAAAATAATATTGTTATCCAGCAAAACCAAACACAAGATAATTCGATTAAATCTAATGCAAAGCTAGATGAGTCTAAATCTGCAACTTCATCTTTCGCAAAAAGTAACTCACAATTTTCAAATCCATTGGATGAAATTATTAAGGCAAGTCCACTCGCTAAAAGAATCGCCAGAGATTCGGGAGTTCCACTTTACGCAATATCAGGAACTGGACCGCATAATCGCATAATTAAAGAAGATGTTCTTGATTTTGTTAAAAATGGTGATGCAAAAATTTTTGCCAAAACTGGTGTAGTTAGAAATAGCCAAGAATTTTATACTATCAAAAATAACAATATTCGTAAGGTCATAGCCAAAAGACTTCTTGAGTCTAAGCAGAATGTTCCGCATTTTTACCTTTCTTGTGAATTTAAAATCGATAAACTTTTGGAGTTAAGAAGTGCTTTAAATGAAATTGCTCCAATCGATGAAAAAGGAAATCCTGCTTACAAAATTTCAGTTAACGATTTGATTGTTAAAGCTTCCGCAATGGCATTAAATAAAGTTCCTCAAGCTAATAGTGCATGGAGTGAAGAATCGACAATAATTTACAACAATGTTGATATCGCAATGGCTGTTGCAATCGATGGTGGATTGATCACGCCAATTATTAGAAATGCCGATCAAAAATCAATTCAACAAATTTCACAAGAAGCAAAACAATTAGTAAAAAAAGCTCGCGAGGGTAAGTTGCAACCTGAAGAATTTCAGGGTGGAACTTTTAGCATTTCTAATTTAGGTATGTTTGGAATTGATAATTTTTCGGCAATTATAAATACTCCGCAAAGCTGTATTTTGGCAGTTTCAAGAGCTGTTGAAAAACCAATAGTTGAGCATGGCCAAATAAAAATTGCTAACATGATGAATGTTACTTTATCATCGGATCATCGCGTGGTAGATGGTGCAGTAGGTGCTGAATTTTTGAAAGCGTTACGTCGATTTATCGAACATCCGATTTTAAATATTATTTAAAACTTATTTTTTTATTAA
>CAILUF010000021.1 GCA_903837365.1 uncultured Alphaproteobacteria bacterium
ATATCGCGCATTATGGCAAATAGCAATTTGCTCTTGATAGGAATAATTTTCCATGACAACTTTCTTAAAACCATAACTGCTTAACAACTCTACAATTTCTAATTCATTTTCAATAAATCTAAGTTTTTGACCTTGGCGAGAAATGTAAATTTTATCGCCAAATTCACTTTTAACATTTTTAACATTTACTGTTAATTTATCACGCAATTGATTAATTAATGTTAAATCAAAATTTGCTAAAACTGGCAAGATTAATTCTTTTATTTTGATATTTGATTTTTTGTTGATAGCTAGAATCTGTTGGTCTTTTACCCCTAAAATTTTCAATGACTCAGTAATAAAATTAAATTTCAAATATTTTTTTGGAAGTAAATTTAATTGCGGTAAGCAATATTTGAAAAAGAATTTATAAGATTTGCAATAATTTTTGTAAATGTCTTCAGTAGCGCAACTTTCCTTGATTATATCGAAATAATTAAAGGCTACGCAGTTATTACTAACACGAATATTTTTTAAAAATTTTATCTGCGAAGCTTGAGAAACATGGCTATCAAATTTACTAAAAAATTTTAAACTTTCATCATCGGCAAAATTTAAAGGTAATTTTGGTTTAAAATTTATGGTTGCATTGCTAATTAACATTTTATAAAAATTGGTTAAATTTTTTTTCAAATTACTTTAAATATGAAAATTTTAAATGCAATTCACGCACAAGGAATTGGTGGAGTTGAGCAAGTTTTCTGTGATTATCAACAAGCTCTTGAACAGTCAGGACATGAGGTTGCGCTTCTAATTTCGCAAAATGCATCTCAGAAAAATCAAAAAGAATATAAGGCTAAAAAAATTTTTAAACTTACAAATAAATCACAAATTACTGATTTTTTAAAATTATCATGGATTATTTTATCTTATAAACCGGATGTGATCATTTGCCATTCTAGGCGATTAATGAAATGGAGTAGAATTTTAAAAATTATTTTTCCCAAGAAAATTTTTAAATTAAAAACAATCGCCATTAATCATGGAATAAGCTTTGAGAGCTCTCTTCACTGTGATTTTATTATTAGCATTAACAATGATATTCACAATTTAGTAATTGCTAAAAATTTTGACAAAAACAAATCTTTTGTCGTAAATAATGCCATTGAAATTAATCAAGAATATCGCCAAAAAAAAATTAATAAAGATTCAATTGTTATTGGAATTTATGGTCGAATTGAGCTGCGCAAAGGCTTTGATATTTTGCTTGAAGCGGTAAAAATTGTCATTGCTAATTTTCCAAATATTCGCGTTAAAATTGGTGGATTTGAAGTAAATGAAAATTATAATTTACAAACCATAAAAGACATTGCGCAAAAATTAGATTTACAAAATATTTGCGATTTTGTTGGGGTGGTAAAAAATAAAAAAGAATTTTTTAATGATGTTGATATCCTTACGGTACCATCACGAGAAGAGCCATTTGGATTAGTAATTCTTGAAGGTTTTTTACATTCAACTTTGGTTATTTCATCTGATACTGAAGGTGGAAAATTATTGATAAATCATGAAAAAAATGGTTTGCTATTTGAAAATGAAAATAGTCAAGATTTGGCAAAAAAAATCACTGGGCTATTGCAAGATTTATCAAAATATCATTTGCTTACCAAACAAGCATATTCTAAGGTTGAAAATGAATTTTCTTTAGCAACTTTGCGTGATAATTTACAAAAAGTTTTATTTAAAATTCAACAGCAATGAGAGCAAAATTTTATTTAATGCTAATTATAACTAGTTTATTTTTATGCAGTTCTTGTCGAATATTTTACGAATCAACGCCAAGCGATTGGGGTTGGAGATTTCAACCTAAACCACTTACTGGAATGCGTAATTTTCCATCGGCAAAAACTGAATATGGCAAAGGTTTTCGCGATGGTTGTGGTTCGGCTTTAAATGCGGTAGCTAAAGGTTTAGCTGCAGATTTGGCAAAAGGTAATTACGATTATTATCGCAGCAAAAAATCTCCCGACTATGGAACCGGTTGGTTTGACGGTCTAGAGCAATGCACCTACATTGTTGACTGGGATGTATTATAAAAAATAAATAATTATGTTAAAAAAAATAGAAAAAAACTATTTTAAAGAATATTTAGCATTAAATGTTAACTTTAGTTTATTTAAAAATAAAATGTTAAAATATAATTTTTACTATCTTGAAAATTTACTTTGCCTTTTATCGGTAATCCTAAAAACTAATTCTAAGAATAAATTTTTTTTAATTATAGCGATGATTTCAACTCTTAGCTCTTGTCGTTTTCCAGATAATTTTGGATTTTTTCAGCCTTTGA
>CAILUF010000022.1 GCA_903837365.1 uncultured Alphaproteobacteria bacterium
TAGATTTGTTTTTGGTAATTTTTTTTTGACTGTTTTTTTTAGCAATTTTTTTAACCATATGTTTACGATATTTGAATTTTATTTTAAATAAATAATATTTGGATTTTGACTTTTACAAAATTGAAATTTATTAAAAAATCATTTAATTAAAAAAACTATTCTCATTTAAAATTTAATAATTAAGGTGATAATTCTAAATTGAAAGCTTTATTAGTCAAGGTTAGCCCTTATTATTTGATCGAGCCAAGATTATAAGCGTAATTGGAATTTATCGCCCAATTAAAAATTGTTTAATAAATTAAAAAAATTTTGAAAAAAATATTTTCTTCAAAAAAACATTCTCATAAATCAGCCAATCCTGCAAAAGACCAGGTGAATCAACAGGGGAGATTTAAAGATTTTGTAGATTTTTTAATCGAACATCATCTTTTTAAGCCGATTAGCTTATCGATAATTTTATGTTTTGCAGTTTTTAAAATCTATGATTATTCTAGTTTTTACATAGCAGAATATCAAGAAAAAAAAATCCGTAAAGTTGCATCAACGCCAATTAAAATTAATATTTCTGAAGTTCAAATTGACTTTGACATTGACGAAGACCAAATCGTTGAAAGGCGAATCAAACAAGGCGATACCTTGCTCAAAATTCTAAGTGAAATCGGTACTTCTGAGCAAGATATTTTTGCAATTTTAAATTCGATAAAAAAATTCACTTCACCAAAAAATCTTGGAGTTGGCGATATGATAACCATAACTTATCGCTCAAAAATTCATCTTAACAAAGCTCCAAATGATACTGCCAAGCAAAATGACAATGTTAATCGTAAAGTAATGGTTAGCAATGTTACAGTTTCGCCATCGCCAAATACGCAATTTAGTGTTCATCGCAATCAAGATGGAACTTACGTAACTAAAGAAGAAAATGTTAAACTTACTCGCTATATTTCGCGCTATTCTGGATCTATAAAAAAAGGTTTATTTGTTGATGGGGTGAACTCCGGAATCTCACCAACTTCAATGATGAACATGATTAATCTTTACGGTTACGATATTGATTTCCAGCGCGATCTTCATAAGGGAGATAAATTCGAAATGCTCGTCGAAAGTTTTTATAATGAAAGCGGAAAAAAAATTCGTGATGGTAATGTTCTTTATTCCTCAATTACTCTTTCTAATCGCAGTATCGATATTTACATGCACAAGATTGATGAAAAAATTGAATATTTTGATAGCAAGGGTAATTCGGTTAAGAAATCGCTTTTGCGTACGCCAATTAATGGAGCGCGAGTATCTTCGGGTTTTGGAATGCGTCGTCATCCGATTTTAGGTTATTCAAAAATGCATAAAGGTTCGGATTTTGCTGCTCCTACGGGAACGCCGATTATGGCTGCAGGAAGCGGAGTTGTTGCTTATATGGGTATCAAAGGAGGATATGGAAATTATGTGCAAATAAAACATAATCAAGATTATGCTACAGCTTATGGACACGCATCGCGTTTTAATAAAAAATTTCGAGTTGGTGCAAAGGTTAAGCAAGGTGACATTGTAGCTTATGTTGGTTCAACAGGAAGATCAACCGGACCACATCTTCATTTTGAAGTTATTTATAAAGGCGAGCAGGTTAATCCTGCTAAGGTTAAAGCTACTTCGGGCATTAAGTTGGCTGGAAAGGATTTGGCAAAATTTGAATTATCTCGTGCAGAAATTGACAAATATCGTCGTAACATACCTAATTTAATTAGGAAATAATATTTTAAATGAAAGTTGTTAACATTCTATTAAACTACAATAGAGCTAATCATAATAACAAAGTTTTGGGAGTTGAAAGATGTTTCGTTGATTATTCAAAATACCTTGTATTAAAGGGAGTGGAGGTTGTATCGGTAATAAAATCAAAAATTTTTTTACTTGACGAAATAAAAAAAACTAATTCACAAATTGTAGAATTACCAGCTATTAATCAAGCAGACATTTATTCAATTTTAAAATTAGCTTGGGTTTTTTCAAAATTTAATCCTGATATTATTATTTGTCATTCGGGACGAGCTTTGTTATATGCTCGATTAGCCAGATTTTTAGTTCTTAAAAAAATGCCCATTGCCGTAATTGATCACGGCACTAATCATCTTAAATTCGATAAAGCTGATTATATTCTAACCGTTAATTCCTTTTTTTGTGATGAATTAATCAAAGCTGGGAGACCTGCCAATCGGACATTTAATATTCCCAATATGATTGAAATTCCGCAAGATTTTAAAGAGTTAATAAAATCACCATTTGCTAAAAAAATTCGCCTTGGATCACTTGGAAGATTAGCTACGGAAAAAAATTTTGATAAGGTGATTAAGGCCATAAAAATTCTTAAAGATCAAAATGTCGAAGTTGAATTTTCAATTGGTGGAGTTGGAATTGAGCAAAAAAAACTTGAAGATTTAGCGAGAGAGTTAGGGGTTGAAAATAATTTTAAAATTCTAGGTTGGGTTGATAATAAAAGAGATTTTTTTAGTAATATTGATATTTTTATTTTACCTTCAAAATATGAAACTTTCGGGATTGCCATTCTAGATGCGATGCTTTATTCAACGCCAATAATCACCAGTAATAGTTGGGGACCAGATGAGATAATTGAGGATGGAATTACGGGTTTAAAAATTTCTAAAGATGATGATTCGCAAATTGCAAATTTAATTGCCGAAGCTGTCAAAAAATTAATTAATAATCAAGATTTAGCAAAGACAATGGCTTCTAGAGCGAAGATGGAATTTTTTGCTAAATATACCGCTGAAATTGTCTCTGATAAATTGCATAAAATTTGCGAAAAAATAATCTCTGAAAAATAACTGATTATTTAAAAATAAATTATTGACTAAAAATTTTATTTTTTTTAGTAAGACTGGCAAAAATATTTTTCTTAATTATTATTAAATTTTCAAATTAATTTGCGCTATATTTATGGCACGGCTATGCCTTGTAAATCATGCCTTAATCCTGATATTTTTCGATTGCAAAATATCCTTCACTTAGATTTACGTCGGGTGATAAAACTAAAATATTGTGACTTTTAGCTTCTTGTAAAAAAATATTAATTTTATCGGTATTATCGATCTCGAGATTGATCGAGGCGGTTAAAAATTCAGGTAAAAAATGCGCTTTAAGATATGCGGTTTGATAAGAGATCATGGCATATGCAGCAGCGTGAGATTTATTAAAACCATATCCAGCAAATTTATCAACAAGATCAAAAATTTCATTAGCTTGATTTTCACTAATATTATTTTTTTTCGCTCCCAAAACAAATACTGCCCGTTGCTGTTCCATCTCTTCTTTAATTTTTTTACCCATAGCGCGACGCAATAAATCTGCACTTCCAAGGCTGTACCCAGCAAGAATTTTAGCAATTTCCATCACTTGTTCTTGATAGACAATTACCCCGTAAGTTTCTTGCAAAACTGTTGCTAAAAGTGGATGTGGATATTCAATTTTTTCTTCGCCATGTTTTCTTCTAATGTAGGTTGGAATATTATCCATGGGACCAGGTCGATAAAGAGAAATTAAGGCGATAATATCTTCAATTTTATCGGCACGCATTTGACGAAGAACTGAGCGCATCCCCAAAGACTCAATTTGAAATACACCAACAGAATCGCCACTGGCAAGCATTTTAAAAGTTTGCTGATCATCGAGACGAATATTGTTAATATCAATTTTTTTATGACGAGTTTTTTCAATTAACTTAACAGTTTCAAAAATAGTTGTTAAAGTTTTTAAGCCAAGAAAATCAAATTTTACTAATCCTGCCGATTCGGCATATTTCATAGAATAACCAACGGCAGGCATGGTTGAACCTTGATCATTGTATAATGCACAAATTTCGTGGAGAGGACGATCGCCAATAACAACTCCTGCGGCATGTGTTGAAGCGTGACGATTGAGTCCTTCCAATTTCAAACTAATGTCAACCAATTTGGTAATTTGAGGATCTTCCTTAATAGCATTTTGTAAGTCCTTATCCATGGTAATGGCTTTTTCAAGAGTTACTGCTTCAACCGCGTTAAAAGGAATTAATTTGCAAATTCGATCGACTTGGCTATATGGCATATTCATTACGCGACCAACATCCTTAAGGACTGCACGAGCTTGCAATTTTCCAAAAGTAATAATTTGCGCAACATAGTCATTGCCATATTTTTCTTGAACGTAATTGATTACTTCATCGCGACGTAACTGACAAAAATCAACGTCAAAATCTGGCATTGAAACTCTTTCGGGATTTAAAAATCTTTCAAATAGTAAGCCAAATCTTAGTGGATCTAAATCGGTAATTTCTAATGACCAAGCAACCGCTGAACCTGCTCCGGATCCGCGTCCCGGTCCAACTGGAATCTCGTGTTTTTTTGCCCATTTTATGAAATCAGAAACGATTAAAAAATAACCAGAAAAATTCATTTTAATAATAACTTCCAACTCATAATCAAGACGATCAAAATATTGTTTTTCAATAATAGCTTGGTTTGTAACGTCAATTTCTTCGAGAATAAATTTACTGGCTAATCTAATTTTTAAACCTTGATGAGCTTGTTTTTTTAATTCGGTTTTTTCTTCAAAATCTTTTTCATTGCTAAATTTTGGAAGGGTAGGTGGACGCTCAAAGGCCATGGTCTGACACTTACGAGCAATGTTGATTGAATTTTCTAGTGCCTCAGGAAGATCGCTAAAAAGTTCTGCGAATTCCTGCGGATCTTTAAGATATTGATGAGGAGAATTTTTTTTACGATCTGAAGCATTGAGGAGAAGTCCTTCGTAGATGCAAGATAAAATATCTTGCGCTTCATACATTTCTTTTTTTAAAAAATAAACATGATTACTGGCAATTATCGGTAAGTTTTTTTGGGTAGCTAATTTAAGAAATTTATCTTCAGTAACCTCTTCCTCCTTAGTGCCGTGACGAGTAATTTCTATATAAAAATTTTTTTCAAAAATTTGCGCTAATTCATCGCAAAATTTTTCAGCTAATTTATCTTGGTCATTTAAAAACATCTTGCCGATGATTCCTGAAGTTGCTCCAGATAAACAAATCAATCCATTTGATTTATCTTTTAGAAAGTTGAAATCGATATGAGGTGTTATGGAGTTCTGGCGTTGCAGAAATGACTGACTAACTAAAAACATCAAATTTTTATAACCTTCGCAATTATAAGCGATTAGGGTTGTTGGGCAAAGTGATTTTTGTATGTCGAGAGCGGAAGGATTTTTTTGTTCAACGATTTTAAAATTTATCATTAATTCACAGCCCAAAATTGGCTGAATACCAGCTTTCTTACAAGCTAGGGAAAATTCTAACGCTCCAAATAAATTTTGTGAATCACTAATGCCAAGGGCAGGAAGTTGAAAATGTTTAGCGCGTTCAATTAAATCGGGAATTTTTATTGCACCTTGACAAAGTGAGTAGGTTGTATGGTTGCAAAGGGGTATGTAAGTTAAAGGATAAGAGTTGTTATTTTTGTTTGAATTATTTTCGGCTGTTAAAATTTTTTCATGGGTAGATTTTGGTTGAGAAATTATATTGTCGATGCTTGATTCTTCAGGGTTTGAAGGCTTGTTGTTATGATTGTTTAAATCATCAAAATAATCATCAATAAATTCTTCTTTTTCAAATTCATCATTCGGGTTGTAATCAAGTCTTTCTAGGCCAAAATTACCATCATTCCACATATCTTTATTTTTAGTTATATTGTTTTGTGCAATAGGCATCGAGTATTTTTAGAAATTTAAATTGTAAAATTTTAAGTATTGCATTTGGCGTTACACCAAATTATTTTAAATTTTTTAAAATCACAAACATTAATTTTTAGAAATTTTGTTTTAAATTTTTTTATGAAATTATTTTAGCTAGAAGCTTAAGGCAGTAGAATCAAAGAGGTAATTTGATTTCAATAATTATTTAATTAACTGGCTGGATAATTTAAAATAACAAGAGATAGTGTCGGGAGCCACCACCACGCAAACCCGGCGTGTGTACCTATTTACTGTAAAAGCTTTTTTATTTAGCACACTCCCGACGACTATATTTTTCGCATATTATTTTTTTTATGGCAAGTTATTTTTTTAGTTTTTTTAAAAAAAATCTTTTAAACCACGGTTCCGTAGGGCTATATTGATATTAAAAAAATTGAACAAATAGTGATTTTTAACCATGCGTCACTAAAAATTTATTTACTAAAAATCCTATAGTTGTTTTAAGATTTTTTAGGGATCTATAAGGATTTTTAATTATTATCAGATATTATTCACTAAAAATAACAATTGTTAATCAATGTTTCATTTATTTTTTTTGCTTATTATTAAATATCCTCGATAATCATCTCCGTCCTTTGTTTTCATTGCTTTTATCAAATTTTCAAGTGATGTCCAAAACCATTTATTTTTGTGTAATGCGCTATCGAGAATCAATACCTCATCGCTTTCTTGATTATAGGCAACAATTGGCGAAATATGACCATTGCTGTTTTTATTTAAAATTTTACCATCAAAATTAGCAACAATAAAACTTTCTTGATCTTGAAGAACCTTCATAAGTCTTTTCCGCAATTCATTAATTTGATCATTATTAGAAATGTGAATTTTAGTAATATTTAAATTATAAACCTCTTCTAAGATAGTTGATAATTGACTTAGAGTTAAGCCGGGATCGTAGATATCTTGCCATTGTTTATTTTCTTTAATGCGCAATACTGGTTTTTTAAAATTGATTATATCGCGATTTTTTATAGCATCGGTTGCTTCATTGAGGAAATTTTGTTGCGTAAGAATTTTATATTCGATAATATCGCCATTTGGTTTAATGATTTGATTATCAGTTTGATTGGCAAATTGACTGTTAATTTGACTGTTAATTTCGCCATAATTTAAAGCATTTATAATCATTACTGAGCTAGCAATGGCGCAATAAAGCGGATTAATTTGTGGTTGATAAAAATTTATCAATTGATAGAAATCATTTTTAAATTGACTTCTGTTTAATTTTTTAAGACTACTAGGATTGTTAAATGAATCGCTGGGATCAGGTGAGGTAATTTGCGAGTTCGATTGAATTTTAATATCTTCTTGCGCATAAACTGCGTTAGTTAAAGTTAAAATTGTTAAAAATATTATTAATAAATAGTTTTTCATAAAAAATGTTAAAAGAAATAGATGTAAATAATTTTTGTGATGAAAAAATTTTTGATTTTATCAATCAATTTCTTGAGTTTTTAAAGGTTGAAAAGAAATATTCAATCAACACTCTTAAAGCTTATAAGAATGATATTTTTTATTTTATAAAATTCTTGTTTAATTTAAAAGAAAAAATTGTAAATGAAAATTTTTTAGAAGAAATAAATTTATATGATTTGCGTAAATGGTTGAGCCATAGAGCGCAAGATCACGTTAATAGTTCCAATGCAAGAGCAGTTGCGGTGATTAGAAGTTTTTTTAAATTTTTGAATCGCAATTCGCTTCTTAAAAATCGGGAAGTTGAAAAATTAAAAACACCGAAAAATATTAAGCCATTACCACGTCCCGTAGATTATCTAGATATTAAAAAAATTATTGAGGCGGTTAGTCAAATCAGAAAAATTTCTTGGCAAATAAAACGTGATCAAGCTTTATTATATTTGATTTATGGAACTGGATTGAGGATTTCGGAAGCGTTACGAATTAACTTATTAGCCTTAGAGAATCAACAGGATCTTGTGGTTATGGGCAAAGGAAAAAAACAAAGAATAGTTCCGCTATTATCCAAAGTCAAAGAAGCGATTAATGAATATTTGCAAGAATTGCCTTTTGAGTTAAATGCTTATCAACCAATATTTTTGAACAAAAATAAACAAACCATGACAAGATTTGATTATAATTTATTGATTAAAACTATTCGTCGAAAATTGAATTTAAGTGAAACGATAACTCCGCATAGTTTTCGCCATTCATTTGCTACTCACTTACTTGAAAGTGGCAGTGATTTAAGATCGATCCAAGACCTACTGGGACATGAGAGCCTGGCAACAACGCAGAAATACACTAAAGTAAATCGCTCAACACTAATTGAAGCTTATCAAAAATTTTCTAATCGCTAAAATTATTCAAATTTTACATCAACTTTGGTAATTTTTTTATCTAATTTTTTTAGAACTTCCTCGCTAATATCAAGAGAATCTTCAAAGAAAACAGTTTGTGAAGCAGGAATTATAACTTCATAATTTTTTTCTTTAGAAATTTCGCCAATAATTTCTTTGATAATTTCGTTGACTTTACTCATTGATTCCATGGAAGCTTTTTTCAAACTATTTTGTTTACGATCAACGTAAGTTTTTAAATCATCAACTTTTTTCTCAAATTTTTGCACTTCTTTTTCAAATCCATCTTTAGAGAGAACTGATTTTTTTGCTTCAATTGTTTTTTGTTCAGTTTCTAAATCATTTTGTTTTTTACTAACTTCTTTTTGATATTCATCTTGTTTTTTATTGACCTTATTTTGAATATCGCGCATTGCTTTTGAATCCTTAATAATTTTCTCAAGATCAAGAATAGCGATATTGCTTGCATTTGCATTTAACAAGGCTGTACAAGACATTAATGCTACGATTAAAAACTTTAAGGCAAGGAATTTTTTTTGAAGAAAAATTGTTTTCATAATTTGTTTTTTGATATATTAATTTAAAAAAAAGAATTTTTATTCTTTCAATTTATTTTGCAATTATTAAATCTATTTGTTATAAAAATTTAATTTAGTATGA
>CAILUF010000023.1 GCA_903837365.1 uncultured Alphaproteobacteria bacterium
CATAGTTAAAACTTCATCAAGTTTAACTTTTATTTTTTGTTGTTCACTATCTAGTATCATGGTTATTTTTGAGCAATTACTGTAATGATTTTAAAAGTTGCAGGAATATTTCCATTATCAAGGCGATAGTTTTTTTTATAATTCTGACAAGTTTTATTAAGAAGATTTTTTGAAAAGAATTTTCGTGATCGATTTAATAAGACATTGCCTAAACCCATAAATTTTAAGGCATGAAGCAATTGCATTACCTCTTCAAATTCCAGAGTTATTTTATCAATATCGGCAATAACATTTTTAAATCCACTTTTTACAAATAATTGACCTGCGGTTTTAATATCAATGGTTGGAATCATCCGTGAGGATATTCCGCCATATAATTCATTTTCACTAAGATAAATTGTTTGCGCTAATTCATGTAAATTATCTTCACCAAAAAAACTCATGATAACAACTCCGTTAGTTCTTAATATTTGCTTTACTTGACTTAAAAATTGTGGAATATGATTTATAAAATGCAAGTTTAAATTACTTATTACCATATCAAAACTATCTGATTTAAAAGGCAGAAATTCTTCATCACAAATCACATCATCATTTGATCTAGTATAACTTAATTGATTATTATTGGTTGTGAATAATTCACAAAGATATTTACTAAAAGCTTGTAATTCTAAAATATTATTATATTTTTGAGGTAAAGTTGTTACATCTTCATATATTTTATCGGCACATTGTTGGTGTAGTAAACTATATTCACTTCTATCTAGGCTGTAGCGCTGACGGTTTTTAAATAATAATTTGCGATCAAAAATAACTTCATTCATCACATGAAAATAATTAAATTTTTAATTAAAAATATTTTTGAAATAATTTACCCTTCAACATGCATATGTTGTCATAAAATTATAAGTCAAGACAGCTTATTTTGTAAGGAATGCTTTTTAGAATTAGAATTTATTTCGCCAATAAAATGCCAAATATGTTCAATGCCGATTCGCTTTCAATATAAGTTTTGCGCTAGCGTAACCTGCGCTTCATGCTTACAAAAAAAACCTTTTTTTGATTCTAGCTATGCAATTTTTATTTACAATAATACTATTGGTAAAGCAATTATTGATTTCAAATTTAATGATCAAACTTTTTTAGCATTAAAATTTGCTAAAATTTTTAAATCACAAATCCAAAATTTTATTGCAGATGTAGACTATGTTGTAAGCGTTCCAATGCATAAAAAAAAATTACTTAAACGTAAATATAATCAAGCTAATTTGCTTGCTCGCAATATTTCTCCAGAAAAATATTTTCCACAACTTTTACTACGAATAAAAAATGATAAAGCCCAAATACATCTTAGTCGTAATAAACGCAAAAAAAATCTACGTAAAAGTTTCATTGTCAATCCCAAATTTCAAAAGATTATTTCTGGGAAAAAAATTTTGGTAATTGATGATGTTATGACCACCTCATCTACTCTAAATTATTGCTCTAGAGCTCTAAAAAGAAGTGGTGCAAGCAAGGTTTATGTTGCAGTTATTGCCAAATCAATGATCGGTAAATTTTAATTTTATGAAACTAATTTATTTAAAATAATCTGAGAACTATGATACCACGAATCAGAATTTTTTAAATAACATGATGGATTAAATCGTCGATTAAAAACTCTTGCCAATATTTGCATCTCTTCATCAAAATGATTATCAAAATTATTGACGCGATAGCCAAAAATTTTTAAACGATTTTTTATTTTGAAAATATCCGAACTACAATCCAAAGGATAAAACATGATTTTATCATAGTTTGAATTTATAGAAATTTTCGGGAAAATTCCAATATCATTATTGGCAAGAAATTCCCAGTTAAATAAATGCGACGGATCTTGTTTACGATCGAGCATTAATGTATCAGCGCAATATGCAACATCGCTATGTCCTACAAAATTACGCGGAGTGATTTTATATTTCTTAGAGAGATGTCGACATAATTCTGCGCAAGCATCCATTTGCGCTTTACTAAAGCCAACTAAAAACGGATCATTGCTAATTAATTCAATGCCAATTGAGAATTTATTTAAACCATCAACGCCTTGCCAATAACTTTTTCCAGCATGAAAAGCTATATCTCTTTCATTAATTAACTCAAAAACATTTCCATTATCATCTATGAGATAATGACAGCTAACTTTATTTTCATGCAATTGGTAAAGTGCATGATCTAATGAATTTGCTTGAATGTGATGTAAAACAACAAACCTAATTTCTCTGCTCGAATTAGAAGGTTCATAGCAATCTATAAAATTAGATGTTTGATTTATGTTTAGAAAATTCATATCTGTTTTGACTTTAAAAAAGTTGATCATAGAATCTAAAAAGGCTAGCTGATATGTCAATTTCTCTTTTTTTAAGAAAAGTTATAACGCTTCAGGCTCTAAATAGAAATTGAGGTTTAAAGAAAATTAATAATAATTTTATTGCAAATTTTCTAAAAGAATAAAAAAATTATTTTTATTAACAACTGAATTAACGAATAAAATTTTATGTCTAACAAAATGAATAGTAATCAAAAAAATTCTAACAATTTATCCAATAAAAGCTCTAAGGATATGGAAGCTTTGCAATTTCATATGCAAGGTGGACAACCCGGAAAAGTTGCAATGCATGCAACCAAGCCATTAAATACTCAACGTGAATTAGCTCTTGCTTACTCCCCAGGTGTTGCAATTCCTTGTTTAGAAATTCAAAAAAACCCTGAAACTGCCTATGACTACACAGCTAAAGGAAATTATGTTGCAGTAATTTCAAACGGTACGGCAGTTCTTGGCCTTGGAAATCTTGGTGCATTAGCTGGTAAACCAGTAATGGAAGGTAAATCAGTTTTATTTAAAAGATTTGCTGATATTGATTCTGTTGATATTGAAGTTGCAACTGAAAATGTTGATGAGTTTATCAATGCCGTAAAATTTCTTGGACCAACTTGGGGTGGGATAAACCTTGAGGATATTCGCGCTCCGGAATGTTTTATTATCGAAAGTAAATTACGTGAATTGATGGATATACCAGTATTTCATGATGATCAACACGGTACGGCAATTATTTCTGCCGCAGGAATTATCAATGTTTTACATTTAGCTGGAAAAAAATTTAATGAAATTAAGGTCGTTGTAAATGGAGCTGGTGCTGCAGGGATAGCCTGTTTAGAGCTTTTAAAAGCAATGGGCTTACCCCACGAAAATGCAATTTTATGCGACACAAAAGGAGTAATTTATAAAGGTCGAACCGATGGCATGAACCAATGGAAATCAGCCCACGCTGTTGATACAAAATTACGAACATTATCTGACGCAATGAAAGGAGCGGATGTATTTCTTGGCTTATCCGTCAAAGGTGCAGTTTCCAAAGAGATGGTAAAATTAATGGCAAAAAATCCAGTAATCTTTGCAATGGCTAATCCTGATCCTGAGATTACTCCCGAAGATGTTCACAGTGTTCGTGATGATGCAATTGTGGCAACTGGTCGTAGTGATTATGAAAACCAAGTTAACAATGTCATGGGTTTTCCATATATTTTCAGAGGTGCATTGGATGTTAGAGCTTCAACGATCAATGAAGAAATGAAAATCGCTGCTGCGCAAGCCTTAGCGGAATTGGCTCGTCAAACTGTACCCGATGAAGTCGTGAAAGCCTATGGCGGAAGAGAAATGAAATTTGGAAAACATTACATCATTCCTACTCCTTTTGATTCAAGATTAATTTATACAATTCCTCTCGCTGTTGCTAAAGCTGCGGTTGAAACCGGTGTTGCACGCAAACCAATTACCAACTGGGATGCTTACAAAAAACAATTACAAGCGCGTCGCGATCCTTCAGTTAATAGTCTTGGCTTTATTTTTGAAAAATTACAAAGATCTCCAAAAAATATTATTTTTGCCGAAGGTGAACAAAGTGAAATAATTAAAGTTTCGGCAATGTGGCGTGATAATGGTTACGGTAAACCAATTCTAATTGGCAAGAAAGAAAAAATTCTCGAAAAGATGAATGAATTCAATATCACCAGTGATGGTATTGAAATTTACAATTCGTCATTATCCGCTGAGAATAATAAATTCATCGATTATCTTTATAAAAAACTTCAACGCAAAGGCGTTTTACAATCTGATTGCGCAAGAATGGTAAAAACTGATCGCAATGTTTTTGCTGCGTCAATGCTTGCTTGCGGACATGGCGATGCTTTGCTTACAGGATTGACAAGGGGTTACAGCACTTCACTAAATGATATTTGGAAAGTTTTAAAAAATAAAAAAGATCAAATTGTTCTTGGAATTTCAATGATTATTTCTAAGGGTCGAACAATTTTTATTGCCGATACTGCCTGTTCAGAATTATCATCTTCGGAGCATTTAGTTAATATCGCAATTCAAACTGCAAATAAAGTACGCTCAATGGGATATGATCCGCGCGTGGCATTTTTATCATTCTCTAATTTTGGAAGCGCTTTAAAAACCGAATCAGGTCGAATTAAAAAAGCAGTAGAATTGCTAGATGAGATGAATGTGAATTTTGAATATGATGGCGAAATGACTGCGGATGTTGCCTTAAATCCAGATAAAATGTCTAAATATCCATTTTGTCGTTTAACATCCAGTGCTAATATTTTGATTTGCCCAGGACTTCATTCGGCAAGTATCGCTACAAAACTTCTTGAGGAAGTTGGAAATTGTACAGTCATTGGACCAATCCTTGACGGATTCGAAAAACCAGTGCAAATTGTAACGATGAATTCATCAATTAATGATATTCTTAATATGGCAGCAATTGCTAGTATTGACGCGATAACTTAAAAAAAATAAATTTATGGCAGAGGCAGTTTCAAACCACGTAGTTTCACAATCCCTAGCAAGTGACGATTCGCGCGCTGCAAAAGGATCTATTCACAATGGATCAGCAATGTCTTCAACTGATGGTCAAGCTATTGCTCCGGGAGGTGGTGGAATGTCGCAAGGAATCGGTGGATCAATTGGCAAAACACTAAGTTCTGCAAAATTAGAGTCACCTTTTGGTGGCGGAAAAATCGATGGCTTCATGGATACACTAAATCAAAATGCTGCTTTGGGGAAAAATCCGTTTGATGTTTTTGATGGCACGATGATTTCACCAATGGCCAATCCTGGTTTTGCAGCTCAAATGCAAGAATTTTCATCTATGCAAAAAATTGAAATTAAATCTGCACTTGGATCAATTAATGCTGACATTGCTGGACATACAGGCATTGTATCTCAACAACAACAAGGTGGTCAATCTCATTAATCATGAAAAACTCAAATAATAATTTAAATTCATTATCAAAACCAAATGATTCAACTCTTCCAGATTTGTTAGAAAAAAATCCTGAAGATTTAAAAAAAAATCCCAAAGATTTTGAATTAAATAATAATTTAAATGCAGTTGAACCAATGCCTAAAGCTCAACAAGATGATCATCAAACCTCTAAAGATCCTACAATCTTTGGCGATTGGCAAATTAATTGTCGTACAATTGATTTTTAATATTTAGTAATATTTATTATTGAGAATAGTTAATATTTATCAATTTATAA
>CAILUF010000024.1 GCA_903837365.1 uncultured Alphaproteobacteria bacterium
TGTAGCTCAGTTGGTTAGAGTGCGCGCCTGATAAGTGCGAGGTCGGTGGTTCAAGTCCACCCAGACCCACCATTTAAATCTAATTTTTTAAATATGTTTTAACAATTTTTAAAGATTAATATTAAAAACATCAAACACTAACAAAATTATTGCAAAAATATTTAGAGATAATATTTTTTATTTACATCTTAAAAAAATTTCTAATAAAATAATTACAACATAATTAAAAAGCAAAAAGCCCAATTAAACAAACTCCAAAATCCCTAATTTTATCTATAAATTAAAATCAATAAATTATGAAAATTAAAAGTTTAATTTTAGCATTAGCATTAGCTTTAGCTTCTTGCGCACCAACGATTAAAGACTTTAATAAATTTCAAAAACAGTTTATTTCACAAACTGAATTTATGCCAAGTGAAGAAAATCTTTCGGGAAAAGCTCCGAAGGTTGTAGTATTCGAATTTGACGAAGCAAATATTGACCCTGCAAAGCTAGCTGATCTCGGTAATACAATTGCTAAAAGTGTTGAAGCTACCTTGTCTAAAAATCGTTTAGCAGAAATTGTAGATCGTAAATCAGCTGTAAAATTACAAAAAGAAGTACAGCTTGCAGAAATGAATAAAACTGGTGCTTATAAAGGTCCACGAATTGCTGATTACGCAATTTCTGGCGGAATAGCAAATGCCGATTACGCTAGCAAATACTCCTCTGGAAGCACTTATATAAACCCAAAAAATGGACAAATAATTAGCATTCCTCCCAAATATACTTACACTTCAAATGTATCGGGAAATATTAAAATTTTTGAACTTCCTTCACTGCAAGTTGTTGAAGCTATTGAAATGAAAGGTAAAAGCGTTAGAAGTGAAAATGTTCAAACCGATGGCGGTTTTTCATTGGGTGGAATTAAAATTGGTGGAACCGATGTTGCTGGAGTTCAAAGAGATGATGGTATGGTAAGAAAAGCTGGAGAAGATGCAATCGACGAAGCTTCAGTTGATCTTCAAAACTTTTTTGCCAAAAAAGGTTATATTCTTGAAAAAAGATCGCTTGATAAAAAATCGATTTTTAAAATTAATATTGGCTCAGTTGATGGAATAAAGCACGGCGATAAATTTGAAGTGATTGGTCAATATGAAGTTGAAAATCCGATCTCTGGTAAATCAGAAATTGAAAGAAGAATTATTGCAACCGGACAGGTTTCGCAAATTATTGATCCAAAAAATTGCTGGATTGTTCTTGATAATAAAGATCAGGAAAGCTTATTAAGAATTGGCGATATGGTTAAATTAAAATATTCAAAAAGTACTTTTAAAAGCATATTGAAAATTGCTAAAAATGCAGCTCAGTAAAATTAATTAATTTATATGCAGTTTATATCGGGAATCTCTCAAATCATTGACGATTATGATTTTTTTATTCTCGATATCTGGGGTGTTTTGCATGATGGAAAATCTACATATCCCAATGTAATTGAAACTCTTAAGTTTTTAAAAGAAAAGCAAAAAAAAATTTGTTTATTATCAAATGCTCCACGCAGGGCTTATAAAGTTACAGAGTTTCTAGATAAAATGTTAATAACTAGTCAATATTATGATTTTATAATTACTTCTGGTGAAACTGCACATAGTTACTTAGATTTTAATATAAAAGATAATTATCGTAATTTTGGAAAAAAATACTTTTACATTGGTCCAAAAAAAGATATAGACTTAATAAAAACGCTAAATTATTCTTTAGTTGAATTGGCGAGTGATGCAGATTTTGCATTAACTACAGGTTTTGAAAATGAATCGTCAACTATTGACGAAAAAATTGAACAAATATTATCAGCAAAGAAATATAATTTGCCGATGATATGCGTTAATCCTGATATGATTGTTGTTAGGATCGATGGTAGTAAAATGCTCTGTGCAGGAGTTATCGCTAAAGAATATGAAAAGATTGGTGGTAAAGTTATTTATTTTGGCAAGCCATTTGCTAAGGTTTATGAATTAGCTATTGATTTTTTTGTAAAAAATTTTGCTCAAGAAATTGATCGAAAAAAAATTATCGCTATTGGCGATGGAATGGAAACCGATATCAAAGGTGCAAACGATTTTAATATTGACAGCATTTTGGTATTGGGTGGAATTTTAAGTAATCAACTGGGAATAAATTTTTCGCAGAAACTCGATAATAAATTTATCGATGACGCAAGCAAATCTAAGTTAAATAGTATTTGCGTTAATGAAAAAATTTTCCCTAAATTTGTAATTTCAACTTTAAACATATGAGAAGATATACTTCAAGAAGAAAAAAAGCGCTAAGAAATTTAGCAATTGTAACAATAATTTTTGCTATTGGTTTTTTAGCAACTAAACTTTTTAGTTTAAAATCGAAACAGGATGATGTAATCATTGCGCAGATTGGTAAAGAAAAAATTTATAAATCAGAAGTTGAAAAAAAATTACAAAATATTTTTGCAGACGAACAACAACTGATCGCAGTTCCTTCCTTGGAAACTCTTCCTAAAGAGGTAATTGAAATAGTTGTAAAAGAAATATATTCGGATCGTCAAATTCTCCAACTTGCTAAAAAAGCAGGTTTTGATAAGGATGCAAAAGTTCAGGAAAAAATCCAAAATTTTCAAGAAAAAACTTTACGTCAAGCTTACATCGATTCAATAGTTGAAAAAGAAATAACTAAAGAAAAAATTAGTGAAAAATATGCCGAAATCACCAATAGTTTGTCAGGAAAAAAAGAATATCAGATTGCCCATATTTTACTTAAAAGCAAAGAAGATGCTGAAAAATTAGCGTTAGAATTAAATAGTAAAAAAGCTCCAAAATTTTCTGATCTAGCTAAGAAAAATTCGCTTGAACAGCAAAGCGCTCAAAATGGCGGAGATCTTGGTTTTATTTTAGAGGATAATATCACTAAAGAAATTGCTGATGAATTAATCAATTTAAAAAAGGATGAAATTACTCAGCCAATTCAAACTAAACTCGGCTGGCACTTAGTAAAATTACTCGATTCTCGCGATGCTAAAACTTTTTCATTTGAGGAATCAAAAGACAAAATTCGTGAACAATTAATTCAAAATAAAATAAACGAGTTAAATGCATCATTTGCAACTGGAAATGAAGTAAAATTTTTAATGAATTTTGATAAGGAACCATCTTCAAAAATTACTGAAGAAAAAAATGCAACTAATCAAGAAAATGCAGGAGAGGTAAGCGAAACTACTGAGTCAAAATCTACAGAAAACTCTAATAAACCAGAAGTTGCAAATGAAGTTAAGGATAATTCGGTTGATGAAAAATCAACTAATAATTCAGCACTACCGCAAGATAAAGCAGTTGTTAATAAAAATACTTCAAAATTACTTCCTGAAAATAATCAAGAAAATAAAACTAACAATCAAGAAGATGGCTCTAAGGTAGATGACAAGGATGATAAATCTGCTAATGAAAAAAATTCACAAAAAATAAAAGGTGAAGAAAAAAAATCAGCAGATAAAAATTCCAGCAAAGTAAAAGCTGACA
>CAILUF010000025.1 GCA_903837365.1 uncultured Alphaproteobacteria bacterium
GGCTAGGTAGCAAAGTGGTAATGCAGAAGCCTGCAAAGCTTCTATGCGCCGGTTCGATTCCGGCCCTGGCCTCCACACTTTTCAAATTGCCAATTCTTGGCACATAATAATCTTTCAATTTTTTATCATTTAAAGTTTTAATCATACATTTTTCTACAAAATCTACTTCAAATATATCCTAGATCTCCGGTGAATTTACCCATAAATTTTAACCGAGTTTTGCCTGCAAAATTGTTAATTTATGAATTAAAATAATTCAACTTTCTAATCGCCAATTACACCTCAATCCTTTTGTATCTTAATTTACTAGGACTCCAAATAGTAGTCTTCAAATTCAAATGTCTTATAACAAGTTAGTTTGGTTTTATTTAAAATTGAAAGTGACGAAATACAATTAATTAATTTTTATTAATTAACGAAAAGAAACGCCTTGAGGATTAGAACATTTAAAACAATGAAATAATTAGTTTAAATTACTAAAACTAACTATTCATAGATTTAAAGAAGTCTTCATTAGTTTTGCTATTTTGTATTTTTTCTAATAAAAATTCCATAGCTTCAACAGGATTCATTGGATTGACAATTCTTCTTAGCATCCAAATTTTTGCTAATGTTGCACGATCAGTAAGAAGTTCTTCCTTACGCGTTCCTGATTTAGTGATATCGATAGCAGGGAAAATTCTTTTATCAGATATTTTGCGATCAAGGACAATTTCGGCATTACCAGTTCCTTTAAATTCTTCAAAGATTACTTCATCCATACGCGAGCCAGTGTCAACTAAAGCGGTAGCAATGATTGTCAATGAACCTCCTTCTTCAATATTTCGCGCAGATCCAAAAAATCTTTTTGGTTTTTGCAAGGCATTGGAATCAACACCTCCGGTCAGAACTTTTCCAGATGAAGGAATTACCGTATTATAAGCACGAGCCAAGCGTGTAATATTATCAAGTAAAATTACCACATCTTTTTTTGCTTCAACTAATCGACGCGCTTTTTCGATGACCATTTCAGCGAGTTGCACATGTCTCGTTGCTGGTTCGTCAAATGTTGAACTCACAACTTCGCCTTTAACACTGCGAATCATATCAGTAACTTCTTCAGGACGTTCGTCAATTAGCAATACCAATAAAATAATTTCAGGATGATTTACGGTAATTGCTCGGGCAATATTTTGCATTAACGAAGTTTTACCAGTACGTGGAGGAGCAACTATCAATGCGCGTTGACCTTTTCCAAGTGGAGCGATCATGTCAATAATTCTCGTACTATTATCACCTCCAGCTCTATCTTCTTCAAGATTGAGTTTTTTATGGGGATAAAGCGCAGTTAAATCATCGAACAAAACACGATTGCGAATTTTTTCAGGCAAATCAAGATTGACTTCATTTACCCGCAGTAATGCGAAATATCTTTCGCCTTTTTTAGGTGCACGAATTTGTCCTTTTACTGTATCACCAGTTCTAAGTGCGAAACGCTTAATTTGACTAGGCGAAACGTAGATATCATCTGATCCAGGAAAATAGTTAGTTTCAGGAGCGCGAAGAAAGCCAAAACCATCCTCCAATACTTCCAAAACACCTTCGCCAATTATTACATTTTCTGAATTTTGGTCAGAGAAATTTTTTAGAATATGATAAATTATATCCTGACGTCCATAATCGCTAATGCTGTCAAGCCCGTATTCCTTGGCAATTTCAATTAACGCTTCAGCTGATTTTGTTTTTAAAAATTTTAATTCCAAAGTTTTGCCAGTAAAATTTGATTTTTTATCCAAACGAAATTCATCATCTTCATCTTCACTATATTGAGAATTGTTGGTGTTATTGTTTTGCGATTGATTGCTTGAATTATTTGAAGCAGAGTAATTATTTGCAGAATTGTTAGAACCGTTAGAACCGCTTCCACGACTTATTAAATTACCGCGATTTAATCTGGCAGAATCGATTCGCGAATTATCTTTATCACGACTATTTTCGGGATTTTTAAATTCGCTATTCCTGTTATTTGCGGAATTATTATCAGCATTTACTTGCGAATCTTGGGTCGAATTTTTTGTAACTAAATTATCATCACTTGAACTGATAGAATCATTATTTTCAGCACTTTCTTGATGTTTTTTGCGATGATTTTTTTCTGGTTTTTGCTCTGGCAAAGCGTTGGGAGAATTGAATCGTAAAGTTAAAGTATTGGAAGACATTATGTTAAAGTTTTGTTAAAGTTATTGAGAAAGGAATTTATTATTTTGTTTTAAATAAAATGAATTTACGAATAAAGATTTAAGTTTAAGTTAAAATAAATATAAATA
>CAILUF010000026.1 GCA_903837365.1 uncultured Alphaproteobacteria bacterium
CGTCCAAAGCCATTTTGCCACAAAGGCAAAGATAATTCAATGGTTGGAATTGCTTGGGTGCTTGAATTTGCAAGTGATGGATTTGGAAATCTACTAGTATTTAAATTTTTATATTGGCTATTGTTAAGGGTGTAATAAAGATTTGTTTTTAAGCCAATTTCAGAATCATAACTTAAACCAAAACGATTATTTTGAGTATAGATACGATTATAGCTAAAAATAGCTAGAGCTTGATTTTGCTCGATAAAACCACGTTCAGAAGTTGCATAAACTTTAACAGCTGTTACTAATTTTGCTTTCTTTTTTAACAATTCAAAACTTCTGATACTTTCTTGCGAAGCACTGTAGGATAAATTATCACTTTTAACTTGCTGAATATATTCATCATATGTTAAAGCCATAGATCCTTGACTGATAAGGATTGCTAATAGAAATATACTTAAAAATATACTTGCTTTTAATGCTGAATTTATTGATGATTTGATCATGAAAATTTAAATTTTAATTTAATGACTGAAATTAATAAAACTTTTGCAAATAAAATTGAAGAGATTTTTTTAAAAATTTCTAATAAGGATGAATTTGAAAAAAATTTTTCTAAAAATTTACTCAGCAAATATTCTAACGAAATTACGCCCAAAAAAATTGCCCCAATTAAAATTGCCACAAGCAAAACTGCCCCAAGCAAAATTGCCACAATTAAAATTGCCGTAGCAGTTTCAGGAGGTTGCGATTCTCTTGCCTTGCTAATGCTTCTTATCGATTTTTTTTCACAAAATAATCATAAAAAAATTGTTATTTATGCTTTAACAATTGATCATAAAATGCGCAAAAATTCCAGCAGTGAAGCAAGAGATTTACAAAAATTTTTAAAAAATTTTCAAACAAATTTAAAATTGCAACATCGCATTTTAACCATCCCTAAAAATAAAACTCCACAAAGAAATATCGAAGCAAAATTACGTGAACTTCGTTATGAATTATTAATAAATTTTTGTAAAAAAAATAAAATTCCAGTAATTTTTTTAGGACATCATTTAGGCGATATCGCTGAAAATTTTTTAATTCGTCTACTGCGCGGAAGCTCAATTGAAGGACTGGCAAGCATTAGCGAAATAAAAGATCTTCAAGAAATTAAATTAATTCGTCCATTATTAAATCTTAACAAACAACAATTAAAAGATTTTTTAATTAGCAAAAAAATTTCTTGGTTTGAAGATGAAAGTAACAATGACGAAAAATTTTTACGCAATAAAATTAGAAATTTTTTAGCAAGTTTTCCTGAAGAAAAAATTTTGCAAAATCGTTTAAAAAATACTGGCGATTATTTTTTAAAAATGCGCGAATTTTTTGACGAAAAAACTGCTCAAGAAAAAGCAAGAATATCATTTAAAAACAAGGACTCAAGCTATGTTATAAATCGCGAGGAATTAAAAAAATTACCCGAAGAAATTGCCTTAAAAATTCTTGCCGAAATTTTAGTTGAAATTAGCAATAAAATTTACAAACCGCGTCGTGAAAAATTGCAAAGATTTTTCAATTATTTATGCAATGATCATGAATTAAAACCTCGCAACTTTTACAATTGTATGTTAAAAAAAATTAATGCCCATGAAGTTTTAATTTATCACCAATAGTTTTTAAAAGAAAATTTATAAATTCAAAAATTTTATTGATTTAGAAATAAAATCAATAATTTGCCAATAAATTTACAAATCTGATTTTTACGATATTTTTTTATTATAAATTTTCCCTTAAAAACACCCCCGACATTTTGTTTTGTTGATTATTTTAAAATATTTAATTTTTGCACTTGCAACCTAAAAGCAGGACTTTATTTTGAATAGGTCAAATTTTAAAAAGAAAATAGATAATCAATTAAACAAAAAAATGTCTGAAAAAAATAACTCTTCAAATAATTTACCAACTGAAAACACTTCTGAACTGGATAATTCCTTGGCCAATAAAACGGCACTAAATCCTTCGGCAATAATTCCTGCTACTGGTCGAGATATTCAATCAGTATCATTGGTTGGGGAAATGCGTAAATCTTATCTCGATTACGCAATGAGTGTGATTGTTGCGCGAGCAATTCCTGATGCTTGTGATGGCTTAAAACCAGTTCATCGTCGTATACTTTTTGCAATGTATGAAGGTAATTACGACTACAATAAAGCTTTCAAAAAATCGGCAAGAATTGTTGGTGAAGTTATGGGTAAATACCATCCCCATGGCGATGCCGCGATCTACGAATCATTGGTGAGAATGGCGCAGGATTTTTCAATGCGCGTTCCCTTAATTGATGGGCAAGGTAATTTCGGATCAATCGATGATGATCCTCCTGCTGCAATGCGTTATACCGAATCGCGATTAGAAAAAATTTCGCACACCATGCTTGATGAGCTCGACAAAGACACCGTTGACTTCATGCCCAATTACGATGGCAATGAAAAAGAACCGCGCGTTTTACCGGCACGCTTTCCAAACCTTCTAGCTAATGGTTCGGGTGGAATTGCTGTTGGTATGGCTACCAACATTCCTCCGCATAATCTTGGCGAAGTTATCGATCTTTGTATGGCCTATATCGACAACAATGACATCACCATCGAAGAAGCAATTAAAATTGTTCCGGGACCGGATTTTCCAACTGGTGGAATTATTCTCGGTCGTCAAGGTCATGACAACGCAGCGCGCACCGGTAGAGGTTCCGTTGTGATGCGTGGACGTCATAAAATTGAAAAAAAATCAAACAATAAAAACGCCATCATCATCACCGAAATTCCTTACCAAGTCAACAAAGCCAAGCTTGTAGAAAAAATTGCCGAATTAGTAAAAGATAAAAGAATCGAAGGTATTACCGATTTGCGTGACGAATCGGATCGCGATGGAATCCGCGTCGTAATTGAATTGCGTAAGGACGCAATGGAAGAAGTTATTATCAATCAACTTTACAGCTTCACAGAATTGCAATGTAATTTCAGCGTTAACATGTTAGCTCTTAACCATGGTCAACCGCAATTGTTAAACCTGTTACAAGTTATTCGCATTTTCGTGGAATTCCGTTTTGATGTTACAACGCGAAGAATCAATTTCCTTCTCAATAAAGCTCGCGACAAAACTCACATTTTAATTGGATTAGCTGTTGCCGTTGCGAATATTGATGAAATTGTCGAATTAATAAAAAGCTCAAAAGATGTGGCGCAAGCCAAAGAAAGATTGCTTGCCAAAGCTTGGCCAGTAGGCTTAGTTGAAACAATCATTAAGCTCGTTCAAGATAAAGGAAATATCGTCAAAGATCAAAAATTTTATTTCACCGAAGCGCAAGCCAAGGCAATTCTTGAAATGCGTTTAGCAAGATTGACTGGCTTAGAAATGGATAAAATCAGTGAGGAATTAAAAGTTCTCGCTGTTGAAATTTCTGGCTATCTTGATCTTCTTGCCGATCGTAAAAAAATGGTTACACTTGTTAAAAAAGAATTAATTGAAGTTAAAGAAGAATTTGCTACTCCTCGTAAATCATCAATCGAAGACTCAGAATTTGAAGTTGATATTGAAGACCTAATTCCCAAAGAAGAAATGGTCGTTGTTGCAACGATGAATGGTTATATCAAACGCGTTGCTTTATCAGCTTATCGTGCTCAACGCCGTGGTGGAAAGGGTCGAAGCGCTATGGATGTTCGTGATGAAGATATCGCCACTGATATTTTTGCAACCAACACGCACACGCCAATTTTATTTTTCTCCAATAAAGGTAAATGCTATAAACTTAAAACCTATAAATTACCACTTGGCAATCCGCAAGCTCGTGGACGTGCTTTGGTAAATTTATTGCCACTCGAAAATAACGAGAAAATCAGCACTATTCTTGCCTTACCTGAAAATGAAGAAAGCTGGAAAGATTTGAGTATTGTTTTTGCAACTTCTAATGGCGATATTAGACGCAACTCGATGGATCAATTTGTCGATATCAGATCAAGCGGTAAAATTGCTATGAAACTCGAAGGCGAGGAAGCCTTGGTTGGCGTAGCTTTATGCACTCCGAAAGATGATATTTTATTATCAACTAAAGATGGTAAATGCATTCGTTTTCCGGTAGAAAAATTAAGAGTTTTCCAAAGTCGAAACTCAACTGGTGTTCGCGGAATTAAACTCGAAGCGAGCAATAAAGTTATCGCATTATCGATTATCAAACATGCTGGCGAAGATTCCGAAATCAAAGAAAAATATTTGAAAATTGATTTAGAGCAACGCCTTGCTTTACGCGAAGCCTTGATTCATAACAAAAAACTTCTTGAAAATCCCAGCGATGATTTATTAATTCAACCACTGGCAATTCCTCAAATCACTGGCGCGCAACTCGATCAAAAAATTATCGAAGCAATGGCAATTGATGAGGAATTTATTTTAACTATCACCGAGAATGGTTTTGGTAAACGCTCTTCAGCTTACGAATATCGAATCACTAATCGTGGTGGATCAGGAATTACCAACATCGTCACTTCGAAGAGAAATGGTTTAGTCGTGGCAAGTTTCCCTGTGGAAAGTAAAGATCACATCATGATCATTACCAATAAAGGCACATTGATTCGCACCGAAATTGGCTCGGTAAGAATTACGGGTCGCAACACTCAAGGCGTAACTTTAATTAAAACTAAAGACGAAACCGTAGTTTCCGTTGCGCGTATTGCCCATACCGGAAATAAAGAAGTTGACGAAGCTGAAACTGGCGAAGATAATACTGATAATTCTGAAAAATCTGAATCAGCAGAAACTTCACAATCTTCAGACTCTTCATTAGATAATGGTTAAATATTTTAGTTTATTTAGTTTAAATATTTACAGTTTAAACAAATTAGCTAAAAACTAATGCCTTTAAAGAATTTATAATAAAATTGTTATGTCTTATTTACTTCAAGGAAAAAACAATAATACTTACGAAGTTGTAATTGGTTGCGAAATTCACGCCCAAATCGCTTCCAATTCAAAACTTTTTTCACGCAGTTCAACAACCTTCGGATCAGAGCAAAATTCACAAGTTTCACTGGTTGACTGCGCAATGCCGGGAACCCTTCCAACTCTTAACGCCAAATGCGTTGAGCAAGCCGTTAAAACAGGGCTTGGCATTAACGCTAAAATTAATCTTGAATCTATTTTTGATCGCAAAAATTATTTTTATCCCGATCTTCCGCAAGGCTATCAAATCTCCCAATTTAGCCATCCAATTGTTGGCGAAGGAGCAGTTGAAATTGAATTAGAAAATGGCGAAAAAAAAACCATCAATATCGAAAGAATTCATCTTGAACAAGATGCTGGAAAATCTATTCACGATCAACATCCAACTTTATCGTTAATCGATCTCAATCGCAGTGGCGTTGGCTTGATGGAAATAGTTTCTAAGCCCGATATGAGTTCACCATTTGAAGCTTCGCAATATGTTAAAACGATTCGCGCAATTATGCGCAGTCTTGGCACTTGCGATGGCGATATGGAAAAAGGCAATCTGCGCTGCGATGCCAATATCTCAGTTCGCTTAGTTGGCGAATCAAAACTTGGAACGCGCTGTGAAATAAAAAATCTCAACTCAATGCGCAATATTTCTCGCGCCATTGAATTTGAAGCAAAACGGCAAATCGAACTTATTGAAAATGGTTCAGCAGTTCAACAAGAAACTCGCCTTTTCGATGCCATCACTGGCGAAACTAGAACCATGCGCTCCAAGGAAGATGCCATGGATTATCGTTATTTCCCCGATCCCGATTTGCCTCCACTAATTCTCACTCAAGAATTTGTCGATAATATCAAAAAAAGTTTAAATGAACTTCCGCAAGCTCGCAAAAAACGCTATGTTGAAGAATTATTAATTGCCGAATATGATGCCTCAGTCATCACTGCTGATGAACAAACAATTGCTTATTTCGAAGAATTAATAAAAAAACATGAAGCAAAATTATGCGTCACTTGGCTTACAGTAGAGCTATTTGGTCGCATGAATAAACTTTCGCTTAATTTTGAAAATCTCAAAGTCAAAGCCAGCGATTTAATCAATTTACTCGATCTAATTAAAAGTGGCGAAATCTCTGGAAAAATTGCCAAAGACGTTTTGGATATCATGATTGAAACTGGCGATTCAGCATCTCAAATCGTTGAAAGCAAAGGCTTAAAACAAGTTTCAGATATTGGTGCTTTAGAAAAAATTATCCAAGAAGTTCTAAAAAATAATCCCGAAAATCTTGCCAAATATCAAGCAGGCGATGAAAAATTATTTGGTTTTTTTGTTGGCCAAATTATGAAGCAAAGCAAGGGCCAAGCCAATCCCCAACTAGTTAACAAAATATTAAAAGAAAAATTTTTAGTAAAATAACCACCCCTTACATTCCTTACGCCCCTACAAATTTGCACAAGCTCGATAAACCCTCAGCCTCTAGCCCCCCCCTTGAGCTTACATCCCTACATTTAGTAAAAACACTCATCAAACTTACGGACTTCATCACTCCCCCCTTGAGGGCTCTTCGCGTTCAAAAAAAAGCCTAAACGGCTTTTTTTAG
This sequence comes from uncultured Alphaproteobacteria bacterium, assembly GCA_903837365.1. Lineage (GTDB taxonomy): Bacteria > Pseudomonadota > Alphaproteobacteria > Rickettsiales > UBA1997 > CAILUF01. Next base: position 6,546 of record CAILUF010000026.1, read on the forward strand.
CGAAGAGCGGGATTAGGAGCGGATGCGACG
>CAILUF010000027.1 GCA_903837365.1 uncultured Alphaproteobacteria bacterium
AAAGAAAAATTTTTTATAAATGATGAGATTGGTTTTATAGGAGTAAAAGATGAGGCGAAATATTTTATAAAAATACTTCAACATGGCATAGAAAATAAAGAGGTAAAAGATTTTGTAGAAAAAATTTTAGTTAAGTTCAAAGAAGATTTTGATTTCGATAAACTAACGCCAGAATTTGAAGATTTTTTAATCTCATTGCATCATGAAGGAAAAATTGATTTAGCAAAATTTTCTTTTGCTCGAAAATTAAAAATTCCAGAAAAATTTTGGAGGGAACAACTTTCTCATAAAATAGAAAGTTCGCCAATAAGAACAACTGATCATATAGCTCCAGAAATATATTTAGCAAATTATAGAAAAGCTCATGAAAATCAATTTAAAACTGAATTAAGCGAAGTTTCGTCAAAGCAATTAAATCAATCCCCAATCCAATTTTATTTGTTGGATTTAAATCAAGAATCTCTTAGTAGAATTCAAGGTTTAATTGCGCAAGAAAAACTTAATGCAAATAAAATTATCAGTTTAAATATTTTGGGATTTGATCGACAGGAAGATAAATCAGAAGAATCTGAAGGTGCTAATAATAGAAGCAAACAATTACTAACTGAAGTTATTAAATTATTTCCAAATCTAAAACATTTAAGAGTTAATAAACATTTAAGAGTTAATGGAAATTATTTTGAAATAACAGATATTTATGAATCTGCGAAGAAAGAGAAGCTTGCAATGGAGTTTGTTGATTATGGAAATATTGAAATATCAAGAGCTTTTAATGAAGACCAACCTCCTCAGTTTTTGCAACCTCCTCAGCGTCAGCAAAAAGCCTCAGGAGGTAGATTGTGGATTGCAAATCAGGCAGGAATTTGCGAAGCTTCCAAATCGTTGGGCGATAATTCTTTCGATATGGTTAATGTTGGTGGGATAATTCATCGGCCAGAAAGTAAAGCTTATGACATGGCGATAAGAAATTCTTGCAATAAACTTGAATTAAAAAATATTTGCTTACAAAAAGATTGGCTTCCAAGCGATGATGATCGATCTGAATTAATTTCAATGCAGCCAGAAATTTTATCCGAACAAGATTTTAAAGAATTTTCTCCTCAAGAAGGCCAAAAACAAACTCATAGTTTTTGTTCATTTACCCTAGATTTAAGAGCTAATAAAAGAAGTAAATTATTGTCAATTTCTCCTGATAATGAAATTGTTGGATATTTTACCGATCCACAAGTTGACGACATAAAATTTTTTAAAGATGATGTAGGATTTTTTTATGCAGAATGTCTGCAGACATGCACAATCAAATATATTTTGAAAGGTCAAGAATTAGATATCAAAACTCCCAAAGATGACTTAGCAGATTTACAGCAATCAGTTCAAGGAATTATTCAAGGATATGTAGGAGATGATAAGCGAAATTTCCCTTTATCAATTGCTGAAAGTCAATATAGTTTACCTATTTATAATTTCGATTCTAACTCAACAAAAACTCGCGAAGAATACAACCAAGAATGGCTGAATCAACTTTTTGAAATCGACAATAAAGGATCTTGTCGACATCGCGTTATGGCATTGGCAAATAAATTTCAAGAAGTTGGATTGCGGTATAATCAAGATTTTAGAATCATTGGAGTAAATAATAATCACATTTTGTTTGAGGTTAAGACTAAGGGTGATGTTTGGATAACTTTAGATTTAGGTGGATCGCAATCTCAATTAAATTATCAAGCAGGTGTAAATTATCAAGCTCCTAATGCTATAGGTGATGAAAAAAATCTTCATAGTGAAGTGGATTTACCCGATTCAAGTCCTTCAATATCACCGCAATCAGCAAGACCTTTAGATCCTGATTTGCCTTTGCCCAATCAAGCTCAAGATGATCCTGAATTTCAAATTCTTCAAGAAGAAATTTTAAAACTTTATCAATTACAAAGTTCTAAATATCTTGAGGAATTTCAACAATCCTTAACTAATTTCATTCAAACCAGTGAAAATAAATCATTATTGTTAACAACTAACTATTTTCAAGAATTAAAAAATTATTTATTATCTTTAAAAAAAACTTCAGCTGCTTTAGAAATTGATGATAGAGAAATTATCCATGAAGATCCTGATTTATCCTTTCACATCATTA
>CAILUF010000028.1 GCA_903837365.1 uncultured Alphaproteobacteria bacterium
AATCGCCATCACCTGTTTCTTGCCACTCATTAAATTTTTTTGATTAAAAAATGGCAAACTTCCTAAAAAATTTTCAAGAAATTTTTTGTCTTTTTTAACAATTTCAATTTCACGAATTGGTAATTTTTTAATATCGATTTTCTTTGTTGAAAAGTAATTTAAAATATCTTCCTTACTACCAACCTTATCAATCAATCCAGCTTGAAGCGCTTGACGACCCGTAAAAACTCTTCCATCGAAAATTTCTGTGTAAAATTTTTTATTAAGTAAATTACCTCTTCGCTCTTCGACCAGTCCGCTAAAAAAACGAAATGAATCTTCGATTGATTCTTTTATAACTTTATCAACAAGTTGATTTGATTTTTCAAATGGCGATGGACTGCCTTTTAAAGGCGATGATTTGTAAGTGTTAAATTTTACCCCAACTTTACTTGCTAAATCAGTGAATTCTGGTGATTCCATCAATACTCCAATCGAACCAGTTAAGGTTCCGTTATGCGCAACAATATAATCGCTTGCAATTGCAGCCATATAAGCTCCTGAAGCTCCTGCGGAATACATTAAAACTCCAATTGGTTTTTTTTGATTAATAGCTCGCAACTGATTGTAGAGAATTTCGCTACCAACTATTTCACCTCCAGGACTGTCAATATTGACGATTACAGCTTTGATTGAATCATCGCTAAGAATATTTTCTAAAATTTTATTTCTAAATTCATCATTAAAAATTGCACCTTCAATTTTTATCGAAGCAATGTAATCCTCTTCGATTACATTGCTCGATAAATCAAGTCCAAAGACCATTTTAAAACATAACAAAAATGAAAAAACACCGAGCAATATTGCAATATTTTTCCATTTATGAACTTTATTTTTAAAATAAACTAACGCTGCCAGATTATCTGAAAAATTCATATCGATAGATTATAATTCTTTATTCTTAAAAGATTCGAAAACATTTCCAGCGATATTACCAATGGTAGTTCCGCTAGATGCTTCAGAATATAGATGAGCTTCTTGCTCTTCAATTTCCATATCTTTAATCGATAAAAGTAATTTTCCACTAATTTTATTAAACATTACCACTTTGGCTTCAAGGCGATCACCTGCTTCATATTTTTCAGTTTTTTGATCTTGTTTATTTTTAGAAAGATCAAGTCTTTTGATAATTGCCTTTAATCCTGAATCAAGCTCAACTTCCAAGAAATCTTTTTTAACGCCGATAATCGCGCAAGAAACTACTGTTCCTTCAACAACTTTATCAAGCTCAGCCTGGAAGTTTGGATTATCAAGCTGTCTAATACCAAGAGAAATTCTTTCTTTTTCATAATTACTACCAAGAACCATAACGTTGATTTTATCTCCGGCTTTGAATTTCTTTTGTACTTCTTCAGTAATGCCATTTGGCGAGATATCGGATATATGAACTAAGCCATCAACTCCGCTATCAAAGCCAACGAACAAACCAAACTCAGTAAAGTTTTTGATTAGACCTTGCACGACATCACCAACTTTATTTTTTTCAGAAAATGCCTGCCATGGATTTTGTTCGCATTGTTTCATGCCAAGAGAAATTCGGTGATTTTGTGAATTAACATCGAGAACCATCACCTCAACTTCTTGACCAACATTGATAAATTTATTTGGACTTGAATTATTTTTTAACCAACTCATTTCCGAAACATGCACAAGTCCTTCAATGCCTTGCTCTATTTCTACAAACGCACCGTAGCTTGTGATGTTAGTAACTTTTCCTTTTAGGGTTGATCCAACATTATATCTTTGCGCAATTGATTCCCAAGGATTTTGCTGTAACTGCTTCATGCCTAGAGAAACGCGTTTAGTTGCTTCATCATATTTAATAACTTGCACTTTAACTTCTTGACCAATTTTCAACATCTCTGAAGGATGTTTAATTCTACACCAAGAAATATCAGTTAAGTGCAGTAATCCATCGAAACTTCCGAAGTCAATGAACGCACCGTAATCGGTAATATTTTTTACGATACCATCAATTGCATCGCCAACTTTGATAGTTGATAAAACTTTATCTTTCTCGATATTTCTTTGACTTTCAAGAACCGCTCTTCTAGATACCACGATGTTTCCGCGTACTTCGTCAATTTTAAGAACTTGTAATTTTTCAAATTTATTTATCAAGAAACTGTCATCAGCCAGAAGCATAGTATCAACTTGGCTTCTTGGTAAAAAGCAAATTATCGCATTAATATCAACGGCATATCCACCTTTAACTCGCCCAATAATTTTTCCTTCGATAATCGTTTTATCTTCAAGACATTGTTTTAAGAAATGCCAATTATTAAATCTTCTCGCATTGTCTCGGCTAATGATTAGCTCACCTTTTTTATTTTCAAGACGCTCAAGAAAAACATCAACAACATCGCCTTCTTCAATTTCGCCATCGCGTTTAAATTCCATAATATCAACAAAACCAACCGATTTTGCACCGATATCAACTGCAACACCTTTATCAGAAATTCCAACAACTACACCTTTAACAACACTACCTTCAGCTAATTGCTGGGTATCCTTTTCATATTCTTCAAATAATTTAGAAAAATCTTCATCTTGGAATTGATTTTCTAATTGATTATTATTCGAATTTTCGATATTTTTATTTGTCATATAATTGGGGTCAAGCCCTAGAAAAATAACCTTATAAACTAGTTAATTAAGCTTTAACTAAAATAAACTATTTTAGTTAAAATCTAACTATTCTTAGTATTTTTGGTGATTTATAAACAATTATTTTATAAATCATCTATGGTTAATAGTTAAACAAAATATCTAAACGATATTTTTTCATTTTCGTATAGTTTGAATTTATGTATTATTGTTTATTTTTTAAATTTACTAAATTTCGTAACTTGATTTAACTAAGTAAAAAACCTAAAAAAATAAATAATTTCAAAATATTAAAACTGCCTTGCAACTAACAAACAAAGCATTTTAAGCATAGCATTAGCTAATATATCTATAAATTTTGTGCAAATTTTAACAACTTACTTTTTAAAATCAAGCTAGTAAAAAAATAAAATAAAATAGTTGACTAAATTACTAGGGTTTAATAAAATCTTGCAAATATTTAAACCATTTAATTTAAAATTAAACATTAAATCTAACGATCAAATCGGCTCACTTGAGGCGATTAAAATAGGATTTTATATGAGTGATTTTCTTAAGATTCAATGTTTTTTGATAAATAAAATTTATAATCAAATATGATTTTAACCTCGAAAGCGCGATATGCAGTAACTGCGATAATTGAGCTTGCATCAAGCAAAGACAAGCAACCGCTTGCCTTGTCATTAATCGCCAAAAAACAAAATATTTCACTTTTTTATCTCGAGCAAATTTTTTCTAAATTAAAAAAATCTGCATTAGTCAAAGCTGTTAAAGGTCCAGGAGGAGGATATATTTTAGTAAAAAATCCCAGCGAAATTTCAATTGCTACAATTATCAAAGCCATTGGCGAACCAATTAAAATGACGCGGTGCACATCAAGCTCAAAAGCTTGTAACTCGTTAACTTCTAAAACTAAGTGTAAAACTCACCATTTGTGGCAAGGTCTTGAAAATAAAATTTACGAATATCTTGATTCAATAAATTTACAAGATTTATGAGCATATATCTCGACTGCAATTCATCAACAGCTCCACATCCTGAAGTGATTAATGCAATGTGTGAAATTTTTAAAAAACCTTACAATAATTCTGCAACTCATCACATTGGCAGTCAAGCTGAAAGCCTAGTTCAAAAAGCCATAAAATCAATTCAAAATCTTCTTAATGCCGATAACTATGAGGTTATTTTTACCAGTGGCGCAACTGAATCCAGCAATCACGTTTTGTTCAATTCTAGCGCTGATAAACTTTTTAATTCTGCAATAGAACATGCTTGCGTTTATAATTGCAAAGTTGATGGGAAAAAAATTTACGAATTTGCTTGTGATAAAAATGGCGTAATTGATCTTACTGATCTAGAAAAAAAAATTACTAATCAGCATAATTTTTTAACCTCGGCAATGCTTGCTAATAATGAGACTGGAGCGATTCAGCCAATTGCCGAAATTTCTAGGATTACTCATAAAAATCTTGGACTTTTTTTCTGTGATATCGTCCAAGGAGTTGGTAAAATTGCTGTTGATTTAGAAAAGCTTAACGTTGATTTTGCTTGTTTATCAGCTCATAAAATTTATGGTCCGCAAGGAATTGGTGCATTATTAATTAGAAAAGGAATTGAGCTTAAACCCTTAATCTACGGTGGTAAACAGCAAAATAGCAAAAGAGCTGGAACCCAAAATATCGCTGCAATTGTTGGTTTTGGATTGGCTTGCGATATTGCCAGTCAACGCTTACAACAATTTTCTCAACTTGCCAATTTACGAAATTATTTAGAAAAATCACTTAAAGAAATTGCCAATGATAATATAAAAATTATCAGTGAAGATGCTCCGAGACTTGCTAATACTAGCTTCATTGCTCTTAAAAATGTCGATGCACAAACGCAATTAATTAATTTTGATTTAAATAAAATTTGCGTCAGCGCTGGATCAGCATGTTCTTCTGGCACTATTTCGCAATCAAGAATTTCTCAAGCTCTTGGTCTTGAAAAACATTTTTTAAATTCTGCCATTCGCGTTAGTCTTGGTTTTGAAAATACAAAATCCGATATTGAAAAATTTATTAACGTTTGGTACAATTTCTATCAACAAAAATTTAACAAAAAATAATGACTATCAAATTACCAATTTACCTAGACTATCAATCAACCTCACCAATCGATCCTCGTGTTGTTGAAGCGGTTTCCAAATCATTACAAGAAGATTTTGGCAATCCACATTCGCGAACCCATAGCTTTGGCTGGAGTGCTGAAGAAAAAGTTGAAATTGCCCGTAAACAAATTGCTGATTTAATCAATGCCGATCCCAAAGAAATATTTTTCACTTCTGGCGCAACTGAATCAAATAACATCGCCATCAAAGGTGTTGCAAATTTTTATAAAAATTCTGGAAAAACTCATATCATCACCGTTGCAACTGAACATAAATGTGTTTTGAATTCAGTACGCGATTTAGAGCAAGAAGGTTTTACATCAAGCTTTATGGGGGTTGAAAAAAATGGTTTAATTGATTTAAATCAATTAGAATCATTAATAACCAATAAAACCTGTTTAGTTTCAGTAATGGCTGTTAATAATGAAATCGGTGTTATTCAACCACTTAAAGAAATTGGACAATTATGTCGAAAATTTGGAGTATTTTTTCACAGTGATTGCGCTCAAGCCTTTGGTAAAATTGCTTTAGATGTTAACGAATTAAATCTCGATTTAATGAGTATTTCTGGACATAAAATTTACGCTCCTAAAGGGATTGGAGCAATTTTCGTTAGACGCAAACCACGCGTCAGAATCAAACCGCTTTTTAGCGGAGGTGGACAAGAAAGAGGAATTCGTTGCGGAACCGTTCCAACAAGCTTAGCTCTTGGTTTGGGTCTAGCTAGTGAAATTGCCAAAAAAGAAATGACTAAAGATCATCAGCATATTAAAAAACTCAGCGATAAATTTTTAAAAGAAATTTTAAAACTTTCACATATTTATCTCAATGGCGATCAAACTCATCGTTATTGTGGAAATTTAAATTTATCATTTGCTGGAATTGAAGGTGAATCATTAATTATGGCCATTAAGGATTTAGCAGTTTCATCGGGATCGGCTTGCACATCCGCATCGCTTGAGCCATCTTATGTTCTTCACGCTCTTGGCGTTGATGATGATTTAGCGCATACTTCAATACGCTTTGGAATTGGTCGATTTACCACTGAAGAAGAAATTGATTATGCAATAAATTTAATCAATCAAAAAGTTACTCGTCTTCGTGAAATGAGTCCTTTATGGGAAATGATTCAAGAAGGTATCGATCTTAAATCTATCAAATGGAAAACACATTAATCAAAAAAATATTAACCAATTAGGAGAAATTATGGCTTATTCAAAAAAAGTTGAAGAATATTACGAAAATAATTCAAACATTGGTTCTTTTGCCAAAGGAGAAAAAAATATCGGAACTGGATTAGTTGGAGCTCCAGCTTGTGGAGATGTAATGAAATTACAAATCAAAATTGATCCGCAAAATAATACCATTATCGATGCTAAATTTAAAACCTTTGGATGTGGTTCAGCTATTGCCTCAAGCTCTTTGATCACTGAATGGGTTATTGGCAAAAATATTGACGAAGCATATAAAATATCCAACCATCAAATTGCCGAAGAATTATCTTTACCTCCCGTTAAAATTCACTGTTCGGTTCTTGCCGAAGAGGCAATAAAATCAGCAATTGAAGATTTTAAAGAAAAACAAAAAAATGAAAATAATTAATATTTAACTAACAATGGAAGTTAATAAAAATCAAGAAGATTTAAATAAACAAAATAAGTTATCACATAACTTAGGCAATCCAGTTGTTAATTATTTGACAGTAAGTAATGATGTTGGTAATCAATTAAGCAATCTTCTTGCGCAAAGAAAGGATAGTTGCGAAGGTATTAGAATCAGCGTTAAAACTAGAGGTTGTTCGGGTTTAAGCTATACTATCGAATATGCAATTTTTGAAAAAAATATTACAAAATTTGATGATATAGTTTTATGCAAAAACAGCAATAATGAAACTATTAAAATTTTTATTGATCCTAAAGCTTCGATGTTTTTAATCGGCAGTGAAATGATTTTCAAAAGCGATGAATTATCTTCGGGCTTTGATTTTATTAATCCCAACGAAAAAGGCCGATGTGGCTGTGGAGAAAGTTTTAAAGTATGAGTAATTTTTTTATTTTATTTGATTTGGAAGAAAAATTTGCTATTGATAGCATTTTTTTAGAAAGAAAATATTTGGAGTTGCAAAGCAAATTTCATCCTGATAAATCCGATCACAATAATGCCAATAAGTCAATAGAAATCAATGAAGCATTTCGAGTTTTAAGTGATGATTTTTCTCGCGCTTGTTATCTTTTGCAACTTCATGATGTTGATTTGATAAATGATGACAAGGCGATCAAACCAGATAAATCAATGCTTTTAGAAATTCTTGAACTGCGTGAACATATCGAAACAATCGAGAATAAAAATGTTATCGACAATCTTTCGCGTCATTTAAAACAAACCATTGAAGACCTAATCGCCGATTTTGCAAGAGCTTACGAAGATAATCAAATTAAGCTTTCTGCAACTTTTCTACTCAAAGCAAAATATCTCAAAAAAGCCGTTGAAGATCTTAAAATTAAAAAACAAAAACTGCTCTAAATTTTAAATTATTATGGCTCTAATTCAAATTGATGAACCAATTTCCAAAAACTCAGAAAATGCCAATAATTTAATAATTGGCATTGATCTTGGTACAACGAATTCCTTAGTTGGAGCTGTTATCGATGAACAAGTTAAATTATTTTGCGATGATAAAAATAACGATATCCATCCTTCAATTGTTGAGTTTGATAATTTCGGAAATCTTTTAGGAGTTGCCAATCAAATTAATTTTCAAAATAAAAATTCGCATTTTATCAGCTCAATTAAAAGATTGATGGGCAAGAGTTTCAGCGATATAGCCAATCTTAATTATTTGGAAAAAAAATATCTACCAAATCACGCGCAAAACTCTAATAATCCAGAAAATTCCTCAGGAAATATTCAAAATAATATCGCAGAAAATATCCCCAAAAATATCGCAGAAAATATTATTTTAAAAATTGGTGAAAAAAATATCAGCTCGATAGAAATTTGCGCCGAAATTTTAAAATATTTAAAAAAAATTGCCGAAGATAATCTTTTGCAACCAGTATCTAAAGTAGTAATCACAGTTCCTGCATATTTTGATGAAGGTGCAAAAAACGCAACCAAACAATCAGCATTTCTTGCTGGACTTGAAGTAATTCGCTTAGTAAATGAACCAACCGCTTCAGCATTAGCTTATGGCTTGGATAATAACAGCCAAGGCCTTTACCTGGTTTATGATTTAGGTGGAGGAACATTTGATGTCTCGATTTTAAAAATTACTAATGGAGTTTTTAAAGTCCTAGGAGTTGCTGGAAATAATAATTTAGGTGGCGATGATTTTGATTTATTGCTAAAAGAATATGGCTTCAAAAATCCGCGTCAAGCCAAGGAAAATCTTAGTTTCAATGATGATTATAGCGAAGGAAATATAAAAATTTCTCGATGTCAATTTGTTAATTTAATTGATGATAAAATAACTAAAACCGTTAGAATATGTGAGAATTTAGTAGATGATTTAGATTTAGACATAAATCAATTAAATGGCATAATTCTTGTTGGTGGATCAAGTAGAATACCACTTATCAAAGAAAAATTAATTGAAAAATTTGGCGAAAAAATTTTAACAAATATCGATCCAGATCGTGTCGTTGCAATTGGCGCATGTCATCAAGCTCATAATCTTTCTGGAGCAAAAAAAAATTTATTACTCGATGTCAATCCCCTTTCATTGGGTATTGAAATGATGGGAGGAATTGTCGATAAAATAATTTATCGCAACTCAACAATTCCGATTACCAAAACTAAGGAATTTACAACTTACGCGGATAATCAAACTGCAATGAAATTGCACATTGTTCAAGGTGAAAATGAATTTGCAAAAGATTGTCGATCGCTCGCCGAATTTGAAATCAAAAATATTCCACCAATGATTGCTGGACTTGCTCGTGTTGCAGTAACTTTTAGCCTAGATGCCGATGGTCTTCTCACCGTTAGTGGTGAAGAAAAATTTACTAAATCTCGCGCAAAAATTGTTGTTAAACCAAGCTTTTCATTAAGCGATGAACAAATTAAAAACATGCTCATAAATTCTCTAAAAAATTCACAAAGCGATATCAAGAGTCGTTTACTAGCCCAAGAAATTGTAGATGCCAATCATGATTTACAAATCATTAAAAAAGATTTAAAAAATAAAGATTTAAAAATATCGCCAAATTTACGTCGTCAAATCAATTCAAAAATATCAAAACTTGAAAATTTAATTAGCGAAAATAATAACATAAAAGAGCTTCAGAAAGCTAAGGAAGAGCTGATTTCAGCGGTTGAACCAATGATTCTTGAAAAAGTAAATCGTCGTTTAAGCAATCAAGTGATTGGTAAAAAAATCGATAATTTTTAACTTCAAAATTTCTAGCCGAAATTTCTAATCACAAAATTTTTGATAGCAAATTTTATGCCAAGAAATTTTTTAAGCGAGGATTATACCCTAAAATTTTATCTCAAAATTTCTAACCAGTTTCCTTAACAAAATCTTGCATAACGATTTTTGTTCCAGCTTTTTCAAAGGCAATTTCGAGTTTTTTTCCATCAACACTGAGCACTTTTCCATAACCAAATTTTTGATGAAAAACTCTTTTATTAAGCATTGAATCATCATGATTTGAGTGAGAATTGACAAGTGGTTGTGAAGAATTAAAAACTGGTTTTTTAGAATAATTTGTTGAGGATTTCATCGAAGATGAAGAAAAATTATTTTGAAAATTATTTGTTTTGAAATTGTTTTTTACTGGATATTTTTTATTTGCATAACTCTGATCTTCAAAATCATCATTGAAAAAATCATGATTATTTTTTTGCCACTGATTATTGGCAAAATTTACTTCTTCAAATTCAATTTCACTTTCAGGTAATTCCTTGATAAACCTTGATGGCATTGAGTTAACAACATCGCCAAAAATATAACGACTTTTTGCAAATGACATAATCAAATGTTTTTTAGCGCGAGTAATTGCAACATACATCAGTCTGCGCTCCTCTTCAACGCCATTCCTTTCATCAATTGATTTATTGCTAGGAAAAATTCCATCTTCAAGCCCAGGTAAAAAAACCATATCAAACTCTAAACCCTTAGATCCATGAACAGTCATCACGGTTACTGCTTCTTGGATATTTTTATCATCACGAGCTTCAACTAAAGAAACATATTCCAAAAATTCTGTAATGTTTGAAAAATCATTAAGGCTATTTATAAATTCTTCAATATTAGCAATTCGACCTTGTGCTTCTTGAGTATTTTCACTTTCCCACATATGCAAATAACCAACTTCTTGCAATAATTTTTTGGTCAAATTTCCCAAACTTTCATTAGCTAAATTATCACCGGTAATTTGTTGATTATATTTTTCAAAAATTGCTATTAATTGCGTTAATGATTCACGTGATTTACCCTTTAAATCATTATTGGCAATTGAATTTTTAATAACCTCAATAAGAGGAATTTTATTTTCCTTGCCATATTTGTAAAAGTTCGCCACAGCGCTATCGCCAACACCTCTCTTAGGAACATTAATTATTCGCGACATCGCCAAATCGTCATTAAAATTTGCACAAACTCTTAAGTAAGCAATTGAATCACGAACTTCAGCTCTTTCATAAAACTTCATTCCACCAATGATTCTGTAGGGCAAATTATTTTGAATGAATGCCTCTTCAAAAGCTCGCGTTTGATGACCAGCGCGAACCAATACCGCTATTTCATTAGCTTTAATTTTCTTGTTAGCAATTGCATCTTTGATTTTATTTGAGGTAATTAATGCTTCAAGGCGATCATCATTGTAAGCAAAAACCTGAATTTTTTCACCCTTCCCTAAATCAGTCCATAAAGTTTTACCGTGACGTTCTTTGTTATTGGCGATTACCGCATCAGCGCTATTTAGGATCCGCGAAGTTGAGCGATAATTTTGTTCCAAACGAATAACTTTAGCATCAGCAAAATCTTTTTCGAAACGCAAAATATTGGCGATATTGGCACCTCGCCAGCTGTAGATTGATTGATCATCATCACCAACGCAACAAATATTGCAATTTAAAGCTGACAAGCGAAGTAACCATTGATATTGAGCATTATTGGTATCTTGATATTCATCAATTAAAACATAACGAAATTTGTTTTGATAGTAAGATAAAACTTCTGAATCACGATTAAAAATTTCTAAATTAAGAGCAATTAAATCACCGAAATCTGCTGAATTCATTGAACGCAAACGCGATTGATAAATTTCAAAAACATCTTTTAATTTTGGCAATCCTAAATCATCATTAAGTGCAGGAGTTTTTAAAGAATCTTTTAAACGCGAAATTTTATTGAGATAAACTTTAGGAGCGAATTGTTTGGTATCAATGTTAAAATCATTAAGAATTTGCTTCAGCAAACGGCTTTGATCATCATCATCAATAATCGTGAAATCGCTACGCAATCCTACCAATTCAGGATGACGACGCAAAATTTTTGCACAAATTGCGTGGAAAGTTCCAACCCAAATATTGTTAACTTGATCGCCGATAATTTCGCCAATTCTTTTTTTCATTTCACCAGCTGCTTTATTGGTAAAAGTTACTGCTAAAATTTGACTCGGATAAGCAAGATTTGAATTGATAATATTGATGATTCTGGTAGTTAAAACTTTGGTTTTACCAGTTCCTGCTCCAGCTAGAACCAGTAATGGTCCTTCGGTAGTATTTACCGCTTCAAGCTGTTGATCATTTAGTGATTTTAGTAATTGCTCAAATGCTACTAAATTGAGCTGATTATCGTGATTATTATCGTGAGAAAATTGCTGAGAATTTTGCGCTAACATAAAAATAAAATAAAATTAAAATCTAATTTTTAAGTAAATAAAAAATTCTCTCAAGTTAAATTTTAAAATTTTTCAGGATTAAATTTTTGCACTTCTCGTGCATTAGTTTTTGCAAAAATTGCATTTTTTATAATTGCATTCATTTGCTCTTTAGAAATATGAATCGGGTTTTTAAAAATATACCATTTAACACCTTCGGTGCATGGAGGAGTAGTTAAAGATCCTTCGTAAAAAAATACTAAATCATCTTTTTTAATAATTTTTTCAAGATCAATTTTTCCTTCTTTTTGTTTTTTATTTTGAAAAAAATTAACAATTTCTTCAAAATTTTTATGATGATTACCAACTTCTAAAAAAATTGACATCATCAACCATTGCTCATCTTCACTTTTAAAAGCAATTTGCATTTCTAAAGAATGCGCTTGGCTTTTAACAAGATGTTCGCTGGGATGATGAAATTCAAAATAACGTAAAAAATATTTTTTCTTAACGCGCTGTAAAAAACTTTGATCAAAGAAAACTGTTTTTAAAACATAATCCTTGCGCTCTTTTTCAACATTATTTTGCTGATGATTTTTTTGAAAATTAAAAGATAAATCACTTACTGAAAAATCAGCAATAACATCAATTGGCGATTGGTTTGAGCCAATTTTACAGAATTTATATTTCTCATCAATATCACCCCAATTTTTATTCGAATTTTTCAAGTCATATTGCCAATTTGGTGAACAACTAACAATAATTAACAGAATTAATATTTTTAAATAATTTTTCATAATTAAAACTATTTTTAGTTAAGATTTATTTGATTTTAATATTTTATTTTGCCAAAGTTCAATATGCTCCAAAGCTCGATTTTTGTAAGCTTCTTTGCGTTGATCTTTAGTGACATTTTGCGCTAGAGGCAAAAACAATCCAAAATTAACATTCATCGGTTGAAAGGCAATTGTTGAATCAGCATTGTCACAATTTCGCGAATATGTTATGTAATTAAGCAATGACCCGATTGCGCTAGATTGCGGAGGTAAAAAATCTTCATCCAATTCTTGCTGAGTAAAAATTTCTTGTGCACAAAAAATTCCCGCAAGCAAGCCCATACTAGCCGATTCAACATAACCTTCAACTCCAGTAATTTGTCCTGCAAATCGCAGATTGGGAAATTTTTTTAAGCGCATAAATCCATCAAGCAATTGCGGTGAATTTATAAAGGTATTGCGATGAATTCCTCCAAACCTTGCAAATTCAGCATTTTGAAGCCCAGGAATTTTACGAAAAATTCTTTGCTGTTCGCCATATTTCATTTTAGTTTGAAAACCAACCATGTTGTAAAGAGTTCCAAGCGCATTATCTTGGCGAAGCTGAACAATCGCATAAGCTTTTTCTTTGCGATCTTTTAATTTAGTTTCCGCTGGAGATTTAGGAAAATGCGGATTGGTTAAACCAACCGGTTTTAGTGGACCAAATCGTAAAACATCTTCTCCTCTCTTAGCCATTTCTTCAATTGGTAAACAGCCATCGAAATATGGAGTATTTTTTTCCCAATCTTTAAATTCGCTTTTTTCGCAATTATTAACATCTTCAACAAATTGCAAATATTCTTCTTTATTTAATGGGCAATTAATGTAATCGCTACCCTCGCCCTTATCATATCGCGATTGCATCCACGCAATTGAAAAATCAATTGAATCTTTAAAAATAATTGGCGCGATTGCATCAAAGAATGCCAAATGTTCTTTGGAAGTTAATCTTAAAATTTCTTGACTGAGTAGATCGGAAGTTAATGGACCACTAGCGATAATCCATTTTTCATTTGAAGAAATTGGTAAACTAGTAATTTCTTGGCGAGTAATTTTTACTTTTTTGGTAGCTAATAATTTTTCTTCAATAAATTGTGAAAAACCTTGGCGATCGACTGCCAAAGCACTTCCAGCCGGGACACGATTTTGCAATCCACTAGCAATAATCAACGAATCTAATTTTTGCATTTCGGCATGAAGCAAGCCAATTGCGGTACTTGGATCATTGCTACGAAGTGAATTAGAGCAAACCAATTCCGCCAGG
>CAILUF010000029.1 GCA_903837365.1 uncultured Alphaproteobacteria bacterium
GAAATGAAAAAATAAATCAATATTATTTTTTATTTTGCATAAATTGCAAAGCGATTTTAGCAACATTTTTCTGAGCTTCCTTTTTGGAATTACCCTTGGCATTAAAGGTTTCGTGATGATTTGGTAAAGTTAGAGTTGAGATAAAAATTGGTGCATGGTCAAATCCACCTTCCTTAATGGTTTGATATTGCGGAAGCTCTTTACTACTGGCTTGAATCAATTCTTGTAATTGCGATATTGCATCTTGCGGAGGCTGATGATCTTGATGTAAATAATTTTGCCAAAATTTTAAAACAAAATTTTTAGCTTGTTCATAATTACTATCGAGATAAATTGCTCCAACTAAGGCTTCGAGAGTATTTTCCAAATTGCGTTTATTGCTTTTTCCACCTAATTTTTCTTCACCAAAACTAAGTTGCAATACCTGATCTAAATTAATATCCAAAGCAATATTTGCCAATGTTTCGCCAGATACTAAATTGGCATGACGCTTAGAAAGTGGACCTTCTGCTTCATTGCTAAATTTATGCATTAAAAATTCAGAAATAATTAACGACAAAACTTTATCGCCTAAAAATTCAAGTCGCTGATAATTGCTTTTGATTTTTTTCTCTTTGCAAATACTTGGATGAGTAAGAGCCTCTTCGAGTAGAGAGAGATTAGTAAAATTGTAAGAAATTTTATTACAAAATTGAATTAAATCATTATTCATTGCTGATATTTTTAAAAATTCTTAAGAAGCGAATTGAATCGTTCCACAGCCAAAATTTCCAGAGCGCTTGCGCATTGGAAAAGAAAATTAGAGAAGCTTGTCCAACCAAATTTTCTTCAGGAACAAACCCTACATGATCAAGGAAACGACTATCCTGCGAATTATCGCGATTATCGCCCATCACAAAAAAATGTCCGGCTGGAACTTCGTAAATACCGGTATTGTCTTGCTGGGTATTCGCCAAATCAAGAATGTGAATTTTTTTACCCTGTGGTAAAGTTTCAACAAATTCATCAACGCTAATTTTTTCGCCATTAATTTGATCAATAAATTGGCCATCCTTGATTTTACTAACCTCAACGTCATTGATAAAGAGTTTTCCGGCGCGCATTTGAATGCGATCAAAAGGTAAGCCAATAATGCGTTTGATGTAGTTTATACTTGGATCGCTTGGATAGCGAAAAACTGCGATATCGCCTCTTTGCGGAGATTTATTAAAAATTCTGCCACTAAAAAAATTTATAGAAAATGGAAATGAATAACGCGAATATCCGTAAGCATATTTTTTTACAAAAACAAAATCACCAACCAAAAGGGTTGGTTTCATTGATCCCGAAGGAATATGAAATGGTTCAAAAAAGAAAGAGCGAATTATTCCTGCCAATAAAATTGCCACAATTAAAGTTGAAAAAAAACCAGCTTCTTTTTTTGGTAAATTATTTTTACTTAATGATTTGGAAGGAAAAAATTTTGACAATAAAGATGATTTTAACCTAGAAAAATAAGGATTAAAACCAGTAATAAAATCTAAAATTTTTTTAAAAGAAAATTTTTTGGCGTTGGGCATTTTAATTTTTTTTAAAATTGATAAGGTTTTCCCCGGTCATTTCTTGGGGTTTAGGTATTTTTAATAATTGCAAAATTGATGGAGCAATATCGCAAAGTCCACCATTGGTTAATTCAAATAAATTAGATTCACGACTAATCAAAATAAATGGAACAGGGTTAGTGGTATGAGCGGTATGAGGTTGATTATGTTCGTCAATCATACATTCAACATTGCCATGATCTGCAGAAATTAATAAAACACCATCCTGCGCTAAAATTGCTTTTTCTAAAATTCCCAATTGATAGTCAATGGCTTCGCAAGCCTTTATTGAAGCGGTGATCAGACCCGAATGACCAACCATGTCAGTATTGGCATAATTTACTAAAATAAAATCATACTTATTGCTTTCTATTGCTTTACAAAGATTTTCACCAATTTCTATTGATGACATTTCGGGCTTGAGATCGTAGGTTGCAACATTTGGCGAGGGAACTAAAATCCGATTTTCATTATTAAATTCTTGTTCCTGTCCGCAAGAAAAAAAGAAAGTAACATGAGCATATTTTTCAGTTTCAGCGATGCGCAATTGGGTTAAATTATTATTGGCTAAAATTTCTGGTAATGAATTTTTAATTTTAGTTTTGGGAAATAAAACGCGATAAAATTTATTAAGATCAGGCGAGTATTGCGTAAGGCCGAGAGCTGAAGAAAATTTTTTACTTTCAGCAAGTTTTTGTGAAATTTGTCGAGCACGATCGGCGCGAAAATTGCAAAAAATTAATCCATCATTTTCATTTACACCCTTGAAATTATTAATCACGCAAGGCTTAACAAATTCGTCAGTAATGTTTTGCGCATAAGAATTGGTGATAACCTCAGATGGAGTTTTAAAATTTTCACCAAATCCAAATAAAATTGCATCAACTGCAAGCTTAATGCGATCCCATTTTTGATCGCGATCCATGCTGTAATAGCGTCCGCAAATGGTTGCAATGTTAAAGTTTTTTAATTTTTCTAAAAATTTCAAAGCGCTTTTTTGCGCAACATCACGACCATCAAGAAAGGCGTGAATTAAAACTTTTACATGATTTTTTTGTAAAAAATCGCCAAGAAAAATAATATGATCAAGATGCGAATGAACACCACCATCCGATATTAAACCTAAGAGGTGACAGGTTTTATCGCTATTTTTAAAATTATCAATTAAGGCGAGTAAATCAGTATTATTTTCGAAACTACCATCTTTGATGGCATTATTTATGCGCGGTAAATCTTGATAAATAATTCTTCCCGCTCCGATTGTCATATGTCCAACTTCAGAATTGCCGATTTGTTCATCAGGAAGACCAACGGCAAGGCCAGAAGTTTCTAGTTGTGAGAGTGGATAATTTTTTAAAATGCGTTGATAATTTGGCATTTTAGCTTCGGCAATAGCATTGGATTTAATTTGATTTGAAGTCTTTTCATCAGCAATCCCAAAGCCATCTAAGATGCATAATAAAATTGGTTTTTTTATATTATTTTTTAACATTTTCTAACTTAAAATATTAATAACTAACTAAATTGATTAAAAAAAATAGTTTTTACTATTCTTAACTAATTAAATTTTTTACAAAATTTGGTAAAGCAAAGCTGCCTAGACGTACTTGCGAATTGTAATAACGCAAATTTTGCTTAGCAACAAATTCATCAATTGCGGTATTATTGGTGATTTTTTCAAGTTGATAATTTTGCTGTGAATTTTTAATGCCATACTGAAATGACCACATGCCGGTTGGATAGGTTGGGATAAAGAAAAGTGAAACATTCGTTTTATTTTTGCCAAAAATATTTTTTAAAGTTGAGTTTAATTCAACAAAAACTTTTTCATTAAATTTTGGCGATTCACCTTGCGAAACAAGAATGCCATCATCTTTCAAAGCTCGGTAACAATTTTTATAAAACTCAACGCTAAATAAACCTTGCGCTGGACCAACAGGATCAGAACCATCAACGATAATAATATCGTAAAAATTATCAGGAGCATTTTTAACAAATGAAATTCCATCAGCAACAATCAGTTCAAGCTTAGGATTATCAAGTGCGCAAGCAATTTCTGGTAAATGTTTTTTACAAGCTTCGATAACCTCATTATCAATTTCAACCATGGTTACTTTTTTGACGTTTTCATGTCTTAAAATTTCTCGAACGGTTCCACCATCGCCTCCACCAATGACCAGAATATTTTGCGGATTATGATGAGTAAACATGGCGATATGACTAATCATTTCGTGATAGTGATATTCGTCTTTTTGTGTGGTCATTACCATATTATCAAGGGTAAGTATTTTCCCATATTTGTAACTCTCTAAAATACGAACCCTTTGAAATGGGGATTGCTGATCGTGGAGAATTTCACCAGTATAGCGAAGTGATAAAGCTTGATCTTCATCCTTATCGGTGAACCAAACATTGCGAGTATGAAAATCAGGATTGCGCCATTGATTGGTACTGCTCTTGTCAATATTGCTAATTTTAAAATCGCTGCGTTTCAGCAAATTTACTGATCCACGTTTCATTTCAATTGCCGAATATGAGTCAGAGCCAAAAGATTTTTTAAGATAATCAAAAGAAATCCACGCATCAATTTCGCCACAAGTAAAAAGATCAACTGCGGAATATCCCCATTCTGGCCAAGTGTGAATTGCCAAGTGACTTTCTTGAATAACTACAACTCCCGAAACTCCGTAAGGAGAAAAATGGTGAAAGGTTGAATTTATGACCGTTGCGCCTGCTTTAGACGCAGCGTCAACCATGTTTTTTTCGATAGTTGCAACATCGTTTAAAATCGCTGGATCGCAATTCATAAACTCAATCAAAATATGATTGCCTAGAGCTTTATTCATGTTGATTTAAAATAATGGAATTAGAAATTTCAAAAGGAGGTTAAAAATAATTGTAATTGCTAATTAGTCAAGTTTTTTATCAAGTCTTTTAGCTGTAAGTTAAAAGCGATTTTGATTTTTTAAAATTTAAATTTGCGAGAGATTAATTTCTTTCTTTTCGCCAGTTTTACGATCTTTAACTTCAACCATACCAAGATTTAATGATTTTGGTCCAACAATAATTTGCTTTGGAATGCCGATTAAATCAGCAACAGCGAACTTTTGGCCAAGACTATTTGCAGTATCATCGTAAAGAACTTCAATGCCTTGATTTTGCATTTTGTGATAAATTTCTTCGCAAGCTTTGTTGCAGTTTTCGTCATTATTGCGAATGTTGATGAGCATTACTGCAAAAGGCGCGAGAGCCTCTGGCCAGATAATTCCTTTGTCATCGTGATTTGCTTCGATTGTTGCCGAAACTACGCGTGAAACTCCGATTCCGTAAGATCCCATATTCGGATAAATTTTTTGTGAATTTGCACCTAATACGCTAGCTTGCAAAGCTTGTGAATATTTTAAGCCGAAATTAAAAATTTGTCCAACTTCAATTCCGCGTCTTGAAACTAATTGATCGGCTGGAACCGGGCAATTATGCGGATCATGAAGATCATCAGCTGTGGCATAAATTTTTTGCAAAGATTGAATATCGAAATCAGTTTTTGTGGAATTATTTTCAAAAACTTCGTCAAGTTTTTTATCGTAAAAAATTGCACTTTCGCCAACGTCAGCAAGAATATGAAACTCATGAGATAAATCGCCACCGATCGCTCCCGTATCAGCTCGCAAAGCGATTGGATTTAAACCCATTCGTAAGAAAATTTTGTAATAAGTTTCATACATCAAATTGTAAGTTTTGCGAGCATTTTCTTCGTCAATATCAAACGAATAAGAATCTTTCATTAAAAATTCTCGACCACGCATCAAACCAAATCTTGGACGAATTTCATCGCGAAATTTCCAATTAATTTGGTAAAAATTTTTCGGTAAATCTTTGTAAGAATTTATATTTTTACGAAATAAATCGGTGATAACTTCTTCATGAGTTGGGCCATACAAAATATCGCGATCGTGACGATCTTTAATGCGCAACATTTCTTTGCCGTAAGCATCATATCGACCAGATTCGATCCATAATTCTGCGGGTTGGATCGTTGGCATTAGGACTTCCAACGCTCCAGCTTTATCCATTTCTTGACGAATAATATTTTCAATTTTACGAAGCACTCTAAGACCCAAGGGAAGCCAGCTGTAAATGCCTGACGCGGTTTGGCGAATCATGCCAGCGCGTAGTAAAAGTTGGTGCGATATAATCGTAGCTTCAAGAGGATTTTCCTTAAGAGTTGGTAAAAAATAATTTGATAAACGCATATTTTTATTTAGTAATTGATTTAATAAAATGTTTGGCGATGTTTATTCCTCTAAGATCAATGGCGTGATCAAGATTATCTAAGCCGTGAGATTCAAAAGGAATTTGTAACTTTGTTAAAATTTTTTGAGCTTCTAAAAAATTATCAAAGTCTAGTACGGAATCATCTTGCCCATGGATTAAACAGGTTTTGGTTTTGGATATTATTTGTTCACCAATACTAGTTGGTTCTATTATTTTACCAGAAAAGCTAATAACTCCTGCTAATTGTTGATCAGAAATCATTGCTTGATAATTTGCCATCATTGAACCTTGCGAAAAGCCGATAAGAATCAGTTCGCGGTGTTTTAGTTTGAAGCGAGTTAATTGTTCATTTAAAAAATTTTGTAAAATTTTATTGGCATTTTTTATTTCATTACTAAGTTTTTCTAGAGATTTTCTTTGGTCTTTTTCATAAAGTGAAAACCATTGATAAGCGTTGGGAAATCTGCCTTCCCAAGGTTCAATTGCATTTGGCGATAAATAAAAAGCTTGCGGTAAAACTTCTGCAAAATCATCAGCTAGAGTAATCAAATTTTGACCATTTGCACCATAGCCATGTAAAAAAACCACTAGATATTTTGGGTCTTTGCTTATAGAATATTCGTAAAATTTCATATCAATTTAATCGTTTAACATTGCTCTTAAATTTAAAAATAATTTTATGCTAACTTGTGATAATCTAACACTATTTAAAGATAACAAGAAAATTTTTAGCAATCTAGGATTTTCACTGAGTACATCATCAGCGCTTATAATTACAGGTGGAAATGGCAGTGGTAAAACTTCGCTTCTTAAAATTATTGCCGGAATTATGTCTGCACAAAATGGTAAAATTTTTTGGGGATTACGCGATGTTGAAGAAATTCGCGATATTTTCAATGGCGATATGCAATTTATCGGTCACAAAAATTTTTTAAAACAAGAATTAACGGTTTTTGAAAATCTAGAATTTTATGCAAAATTAGCTGATACGCAAATGGCCTTGAGTTCGGCTTTAAGTTTTTTTGAATTAAATGAAATTGCTGATCAAAAAGTCAAAAGCCTATCGGCAGGAGTTCAGATGCGCGTAAGGTTAGCACGCTTACTTGCCTGTCCTGCAACATTATGGCTTCTTGATGAACCTTCAACCAATTTAGATTTGGCAAATAAACAAAAACTCCATGGCTTAATCAAATCGCGTATCAAAGAGGAAGGTGTTGTTTTGATAGCAACTCACGATGAAATGTTTTTTGATTTAGGTGTAAAATTAAATGTTGAAGATTTTAAATAAGAATTATTGTAATTTGATTAAAACTAACAAGGTTATTTTAATTTCTTAAGTTATATGAACAATTACTAGAAATTTTTAAAGCATTTAAAATTTTTGGTAAATAGCAATTTAATTTCTCTTCTAAACCGAAAGAGGCATTGAAAATAAACATTCCACAGCTATGCATTTTATTTTTTTGAATGATTTGATTTGCCGATAAATTAATTTGTGAAGAAAAATTTTTAGAAAAACCAATATCAAAAACTACTTGCAAAATATTTTTAAACTTCAATTGCCAAAGTTGTTGATAAAAATCTTCCAATTTAGATTTGGCAAATAAACAAAAACTCCATGGCTTAATCAAATCGCGTATCAAAGAGGAAGGTGTTGTTTTGATAGCAACTCACGATGAAATGTTTTTTGATTTAGGTGTAAAA
>CAILUF010000030.1 GCA_903837365.1 uncultured Alphaproteobacteria bacterium
AAAATGATGAGCTCGTGATACAAAGCTAGAAACTAAAGCTTTCTTTAGGTATTTTTATAAATATAATCGCGTAATTTCGTAGCAAATACTTGCCAATACCTTGGAAATACTTCCTAAAATATTTTATAATTTTTAAAGCGTTAACCTAACAGGAGATAAACTTGGCAACCGTAATCCCTTTTTTTCTTTTTGCCGAATTTTTATAAAGGTTCCCTTATAAAGTTCGACCCCCTCCTCCCCGCGCTGATAATCTTTGTGCATGGGAGGTGGTGGAGGGTGGAGGGGCGTAACTATTGGATATTTCCGTTGGTTTTGGAGCGATTGTTTTAAGTATAGTAGATTGCGCGCCTGCTTTCACAGATTCCGGTCCTTGCGCAGGAGCGGGCGCAACTTTTTCTGATCGTCTGGAAAAAATACTCGAAGAATGTGATGAATAAGCTCCTTTAAAAAATTGATTAAATTTTTTTCCAATTGAGGTGAAGATTGAGGGTTTCTTTTCTTCCTTTGTATCGGCTGGTATATTTGATTCCAACTCCTGTTCAACTAAGGGTTTCTTTTCTTCCTTTGTATCGGCTGGTATATTTGATTTTGACTCACGTTCAACTAAATTTCTAAGGAAATTATCCCTTTCACCGACAACTTTGCTTTCCATAGTTTTATGAGTCGAACTTTTCACCTCAGGTAATTTTTTATCAGTAAGCGCTTGCTTTAAATGCTGGGGATGAAGAGCGACTAAAGATATTTTACTACCTTGATTAATTACATCAAATGAAGGATCTGTAGCATTTATAAATTTGCCAATAAAATTTTTTTCTTGCACTTTATCCGAATCAAAATATGAACCCTCAAAAACTAGATCTGTATTTGAAACTTTTGTAAAGCCTGTAAACTGCTTTTTACCATCTTCATTTACAAATGATTTTCCAAGAAAATACATTCCATCAATTTGAGTAAATGTGTAATTAGTTTTAGGATCTAAACTGGGTAATTCAATATTAATTTTATCAGCTGAATTATTTGTAATTTTTTTAGCAAAATTATCTTTAATATCTTGTGGAATAACATCTGGATAACGAAATAACAAATCTTCGTAAACATTCATTATACCTGAATTTGGAGTTATTGATTGAGGTGATTGTGATTGTTGAGAGTTTTTCATAATAAGTTAAGTTAAATTTTTCTAACAAAACTAATTATGATTTACCCAAAATAAACACATTTGAACATCACAAACCATTTTGAAACAATCATGGTTATATTAAATTTTAAAAAAAATTACAAAGAAAGCGTTAAAATTTACTAGAGAATTTTAAGAAGAAATTTGAATCTATAATCCCATTTTTAAATATATCAAAATCACTGAATAATATATCGGGAGCCACCACCACGCAAACCCGGCGTGTCGCTGTATTTCTTTGTTTAAAAGTATTATATTCCAGCAACTCCCGATTTTTTTATATTAAAATTGCGCACCATTCCTGTCAATAGTTTTTATTAGATGATTTATTAGCCATGATAAACAAATAGATGATTTATTGCTTATGAAAAATGTTATATGTCAATAAGAAGCGAAGAGCGGGATTAGGAGCGGATGCGACGCAATCCCTGGCGTGAATCTTTTTTAAAAAAAATATGAAACGTTTAAAAGCAAAAAATTTTAAAAAAGACGATTTCTTGATTTAACTTTTAAACTAAAAATATTTCCAAAAAAAACCTCGAATTTTTTTAAAAAAACTTAATTTTTATTTAAAAAATTTCATATTTTTAGGATTAAAAATCTAAATCAAGAAATTGCCATTTTTATAAAAATTTTATTTAAAGTATTTTATATCTTACATTATTCCCTGTGACTCTAGCTTTCTGACCCC
>CAILUF010000031.1 GCA_903837365.1 uncultured Alphaproteobacteria bacterium
ATTGAAATAGAAATTGATAAATTTGATAATGCTGTTAAATTTAGAAAAAATCTATCAAATAATTTTAAGTTTTTATTTATAATCATTAAATTAACTTATAAAAAATTGATCAAATTTAAATTTTACCAATTTGTTAATGAATATTAATAATCAATGACTAATAAGTTAGAAAAATTACAACAAATTTACGAAGGTAAGGCAAAAATTTTGTTTGCTACAAACGATTCTGGCTTACTTATTCAACACTTCAAAGATGATGCTACTGCCTTTAACGCTCAAAAAAAAGCGGTGATTGCAGGAAAGGGTAAGTTGAATAATTTGATTAGTGAACATATCATGCTTGAATTGGCAAAAAATGGCATCAAAACTCATTTCCTAAAAAAATTAAATGATCGCGAACAATTGGTAAAAAAAGTCAAAATTATTCCTCTTGAAATTATAATTCGCAACATCACTGCAGGATCGCTAAGCAAGCGCTTAGGTGTTGATGAGGGGATTGTTTTGGAATCGCCAATTTTTGAGATTTGTTATAAAAATGATGCCTTGCAAGATCCGCTGTTAAATGATGATCATGCTGTTGAAGTTTTAAGAGTTATCAACAGAAAGCAATTAGAATTGTTAAGAAATAATGCCTTTAACATAAACAAATTATTACAAAATATTTTTAAGAATATTAATATAAATCTCGTTGATTTTAAAATTGAATTTGGAATTGATGATGATGGAGAAATTATTTTAGCAGATGAGATTAGTCCTGATGGCTGTAGGTTATGGGATTGTAATACAGCTGAAAAAATGGATAAGGATCGTTTTCGTCGAGATTTGGGTGGATTACTTGAAGCCTATCAAGAAATTGCATCGCGATTTAACTTAAAGCTTTAATTCAAACTATAAATTCACAATGAAAATCAGAATTATTATTGGTCTAAAAAAATCAGTTTTAGATACGCAAGGTAAAGCAATTGAAAATTCTTTGGTAAAAAATTTAGGTTACGAACAAATTTCACAAGTTCGTCAAGGTAAATTTGTTGAGTTGGAAATTGCTGAAAATGATGCAAAAAAAGTTAAAGAAATAGTTGATCAAATTTGTGATAAACTTTTGGTTAATAAAATCATCGAAGACTACAGCTACGAGGTTTTATAAGATTTTTAATTTTAACTAATATTTTATGAAATCAGCGGTTATAACATTTCCAGGATCAAATTGTGATCGAGACGCAATTGTAGCTCTCCAAAAAATTAATAGCAAAGTGCAAAGAATTTGGCATCAAGATACTAGTCTCGATAATGATTTAGATTTGATTGTCATTCCGGGAGGATTTTCCTATGGCGATTATTTGCGAAGTGGAGCGATGGCAGGAATATCTCCAATAATGCAAGAGGTAAAAAGATTATCGCAAAAAGGCGTTAGAGTTCTTGGAATTTGTAATGGATTTCAAATTTTATGCGAAAGCGGATTGCTTCAAGGAGTTTTGATGCGTAATACAAAAATGAAATTTATTTGTCGACAAGTTCACCTTCGCGTTGAAAATAACGAAAGCGATTTTACTAATAAATATAAGCGTCGAGCGGTTATAAAAATTCCAATTGCCCATATGGATGGTAATTATTTTGCGGAAAGTGAAGTCATTAAAAGACTTGAGGATACTGGATTAATTGCCTTTCGATATGTTGATGAGCAGGGTAACTTATCTGATAATTCCAATCCCAATGGCTCAATTTTTAACATTGCTGGAATTTTTAATGAGCAAAAAAATATTTTAGGAATGATGCCTCACCCTGAGCGTGCAATCGATGAAAATACAGGATCTAAAGATGGTTGGAATTTATTTCAAAGCTTAAATTGGTAAGATAAATATCATATTTAAAAACAGTTAGTTTTGATAAATTAAAATAAAAATAATTTACTTTTATTAATCATTAATAAAATAACAAACCGAATCTTCTTCCTTGCTATCTTTTAAATTATCGCATCTTTTTTGCAACTCAACAAGATCATTTACCAATGAATTTCGAATGTTTTGGGCGATTAATTTCGTTAAATTATTTTCAACATAATTTTGCGAAACATAAGTACCAAAGCGGTTTAATGAGACATCGTAATTGTCACTCATTTCAACAATACCCTTGGTAATTTGTTGCATATTTTCGGCATTTCTTAATTCGTAATTAACATTTAAAGTGATTTTATTTCGACCCGATGCTCCTGTGGTGGTAATGAAAGTTGGACTTGATGATTGATTTAATTTGAGGATTAAAAAATATTTACCAGATGCTTTGATGTGATCGGGATTTAAAATATCGTAAAGATTATTACGCAGTTGTTGTGATAATTCCGTGCGATCTTTTTTTATTCTTATTCCTGCTAATTCATGAGATAAGGAGGTGCTTAAATTCTGATCTTTATAAACTACTTGCAATCCGCAAGCGCATAGACCGCAAAGGATTGCAATTGCCAATAATTTCTTAAATATTTTTATTTTTTTGGGCATATTTTAAAGCTTCTTTGAGATAAGCAACAAACAATGGATGAGCTTGAAATGGCTTAGATTTTAATTCAGGATGGAATTGTACGCCAACGAAAAATGGATGATCAGTTGCTTCAATAATTTCTGGCAATTTACCATCCTGAGAAATTCCTGAAAAATTCATTCCAGCTTTTTCAAATTGTTTTTGGAAATTAATGTTAACCTCATAGCGATGACGATGTCTTTCACTGATGGTTTCTTTTTGATAAATTTTATGAGCCAATGAGGATTTTTTGATGTTGCATTTATATGCACCAAGGCGCATTGTTCCACCTAAATCATCGCCTTTAATTTTATTTTTTTTACCAGTTTTATCTTGCCATTCATTCATCATGCCAATCACAAAAGTTCCTTTTTTACTGATTTCGCTTGAGGTTGCGTCAGCTATCTTTAAAACATTGCGCGCAAATTCAATAACGGCCATCTGCATCCCAAAACAAATGCCAAGATAAGGAATTTTATTTTTACGAGCATATTCGATCATGCTAATTTTTCCTTCTGTTCCATCTGAGCCAAATCCACCAGGAACTAAAATGGCATGAATATTTTTTGGTAAATTTTGAGTTTTATGTCGAGCATTAATCCACAAAATATTGACTTTAATTTTTAATTCAAAACTGCCGTGATCTAGTGCTTCAAGCAATGATTTGTAGGAATCGTGATAGTCGATATATTTGCCAACAATAGCAATATTAAGTTCTAAACGCGGATTATCAATTGCTTCCTTAATACTTTTCCACTTAGAAAGATCTAGTTTTTTATTATGGTCAATTTTAAAAAATTTTAAAATTTGTTTATCTAATCCTTGAGCGTGATAAACCATCGGTACTTCGTAAATGCTTTTTACATTTGGTGCGCCAATTACTGATTCCAAAGGAACTGAGCACATTTGCGCAATTTTTTCTAAATGATTTTTGCTAATTTCTCTTTCCGCACGGCATAAAATTATGCTTGGTTGAATTCCAATTGAACGCAATTCCTTAACCGAATGTTGAGTTGGTTTAGTTTTAAGTTCATTGGCACATTCGATGTAAGGCAAGAGAGTTAGATGAACAAAGGCGCAATCATTTGGTAAATCGTAAGCCAATTGGCGAATCGCTTCGAAAAAGGGCAGGGCTTCAATATCGCCAACAGTTCCACCAATTTCACAAAGCATGAAATCAACATTTTTACAATCATTGAGAATGAATTTTTTAATAAGATCAGTAACATGAGGAATGACCTGCACGGTTCCTCCGAGATAATCTCCTTTGCGTTCTTTAGAAAGAAGATCTGCGTAAATTTGTCCGGCAGTAATATTATCGGATTTTTTTGTATCAACTCCGGTAAATCTTTCGTAATGACCAAGATCAAGATCAGTTTCTGCGCCATCTTCGGTAACAAAAACTTCGCCATGTTGAGTTGGACTCATTGTTCCTGGATCGATATTGAGATAAGGATCTAGCTTACGCAATCTTACGCTATAGCCTCTCGCTTGCAGTAATGCACCAATCGATGCTGAGGCAAGTCCTTTGCCCAGTGAGGATACAACTCCGCCGGTTATAAAAATGAATTTAGTCATTTCTAGAAAAAATAAGTTATTGATAAATGTTAACTATTAACAAAAGTTAATTTATTTATTGAGTTTTATTTGCCAATCATAATTCTATCGACCAATTCTTTAATGGTTGGAGTAAAGCCATTGGCATAGAATTCATCAGTTGCAAAGCGATATGCGCTATGACCCGAAAACATTAATTGGTTTTCAATATCAGTTCCTAAGCGCACATCCTGTAAAGTTTTTTGTATACAAAAGCTTCGTGGATCGGCTTTACGGCCTGTAGTATATTCCATTTCTTCTTTATCTGACCAATTACTAAAACGACATTGACTTAAACAGCCCATGCAATTTATTTGATCGGTTAAAATTTGCTGAGCTTTTGATTTGTCAACGAACATTAAAGTTTCATCGGGAGTTTTCATGCTCTCGCTAAAGCCTTTTTTAATCCATTCGTCAACTTTAATTTTATCTGCAGATTTTATGTAAACGTTTCGACCTCGTTGTCCAAAGGCAATCGCGCTGTCAAAAATATTATCAGCTTTAGCGCGATATTCAACTTGATGAATTTCGCGTTCTTTTAATTCGCGAATAAAATTATTTTCAATTGCTGATGAATAAAAACCAGTTGGACTAAAGCGATTGAGATAAACATCGCCTTCTTTGAGAGTTCGCAATTTTTGTTTCCATTGATCGGGAACGGGATATTCCTGGGTTAGAATTGGTCGAGTTCCAAATTGAAAAACGATTGGACCAATTTCAGGATTATCAAGCCAATGTTCAAATTCCTCAAGATTCCAAACACCTCCAGCCATGATAATTGGCACGTCATTTAAACCAACTGAATTCATGAAAGAACGAATTTCTGCGACGCGTGGATAAGGATCTTCGTAAGCGTTTGGATCTTCGGCATTTGATAAGCCATTATGTCCGCCAGCGCGCCAAGGGCATTCGTAAACTACTCCACCAAGTAAATCCTTAGCTTTGTGATAACTTCTTTTCCATAAAGCGCGAAAAGCACGCATCGAAGAAACTATGGGGTAGTAGTAGACACGATATTTTTCAGCAATTTCGCTTAAGCGATAGGGCATTCCCGCTCCACAAGTAATTCCGTGAATTAGATCTTTAGCACCATCCAAAATTCCGTGCAAAACACGTTCTGCTCCACCCATTTCCCAAAGAACATTCATGTGAATTCTTCCAAGGTTTGCAGAAATATCATGAGCGATTTTAGCTTGGGCGATACCACCTTTAATCGAATAAGCGATCAATTCTTCGTGACGTAAACGACGAGTTTGCTCCTTAAAAACTAATGGATGATATTGGTTATTTTCGTCAATATAATCAGCATTTACACCGGAAAAAGTTCCAACTGCACCAGCTTTTGCAAAATGCCCAGCGGTAACGCCGTTAGTAATTCCAACGCCTTTTCCGCCTTCAATAATTGGTAAGGTTTCAATTCCTGAAATTGAGAAAGATTTAATTTTTTTTAGCAATTTAAAACTCCAAGATTTTTAATGATATCAATGATTCCAAGAAATTTAAGTTTATCTGGAAAAATTGTTTTTACAAAATTATTTAATTTTTTAAAAAGATTTCTTTTTTAAAGTTTTGAATCTAATTTCTTGTAAAAAATATGCAAATGATTTTTAAAATTGTAAATAAATTTTTTTAAATTTATGACGGGATTAAAAATTATTATTTTTATTGGTTTAAAATAAATATTGTTAAATATTAATGAAAGTTAACATTCCCGAATTTAGCGTTTCGCAATTCTCACGAGCTATAAAATCAGTTGTTGAAGATGCTTTTGGCTATGTTAGAATCAAAGGTGAAATTACTGGATTTAAGAAAGCTAGTAGCGGACATTTATATTTTTCTCTTAAGGATGAAAATTCCACACTTGGGGCAGTCTGCTTTCGAAATTCTGCACAAAATTTAAATTTTGAAATTGCCGATGGTTTACAAGTTTGCGTTTCAGGAAAAATTACCACTTTCGAAGGGCGATCAAATTATCAAATAATTGTTGAAAAGATTGAAATTGCAGGACTCGGAGCAATATTAGAAATGCTTGAAAAGCGTAAACAAAAACTCGCTAATGAGGGATTATTTGATGTCGCTTATAAAAAAAACTTACCATATTTCCCAAAAATTATAGGCGTTATAACTTCACCAACCGGAGCGGTTATTGAAGATATTAAAAATCGTATAAATGCCAGATGTCCTACAACAATAATGCTTTACGGCGTTACTGTGCAAGGTGAAAAAGCTGTTAGCGAAATTTGTGGAGCAATAAAATATTTTAATTCGCTGAAACAAAATCGTCCGGATCTTTTGATTGTTGCGCGAGGTGGTGGATCATTTGAGGATCTATTAATTTTTAACGATGAAGAGTTAGTGCGTTGCGCATTTAAAAGTGAGATACCGATAATTTCGGCAATTGGCCATGAGACTGACAATTGTTTGCTTGATTTGGTAGCAGATGTTCGCGCTCCTACTCCTACAGCTTCCGCAGAAATTGCGACTATAATGTTAAGTGAAGTAAAAAATCAAATTTTCAATCTTAATCAAAGGTTAAATATTTTGATAAATAAATTTTTTGTCGAAAATTTTAATCATATAAATAATCTTGCGCGTTTCATTGTTAGTCCGCAAAATATGTTAATTCAACAACAAAAAAATCTTTGCGAACGTCATAATAAAATTGCTTTTTTGCTTGATAATTTTATCGCTAATAAAACTAATAAAATTAATAATTTTAAAATTTCACCGCAATTTATTTTGCAAAAAATTAATCACCATAATCAGCAAATAAATAATCAATTCTTAGTAATATCCAGAAGGCTTGAAGGCTATGTTTTGCAAAATGAAACTGCTCTTAAAAATTTACAAAAATCTTTAACAGCTAACCATTATCAAAATATTTTGAAGCGCGGATTTGTATTGGTTAAAAATTCGCAAAATCAACTTATCGATTCAGTTTCTAAAATTCAAAAAGATCAAGTAATAAGCCTCGAATTTGGTGATGGCAAAGCGCAAGGAAAAATTATTTAAAATTTAAAAATTGACAATTTTTCTAAAGTTTAGTAATAAAATTTTTTAGATTAATTTCTAATCATTAATTATTTTTAAAACTTGTTGATGAAGTTCTTTGCTAGAGCAAGCTAGTAATCTGGCATTATGTTGAAGTTTTAATTCATTACCTTGCCAATCGCTAATTGTGGCGTGAGAATTTTTAAGTAAAGGAATATGGCTAGCAAAATCATAAATTTTTAATTCAGGTTCGATGATAATATCAACAAAACCCATCGCCAAACAGGCGTAGGAGTAGCAATCTCCACCGTAAATTGCTCCACCTAATCTTTGATATTTTGTTTGCTTGCAAATTTTTTCGAAAATTTTTGCGTCATTATCACGAAAAAAAACTGGCGAACTTGTGCACAAAACCGCTTGAGAAATTTCTTGGCAATTTCTGGCGAATATTTTTTTTCCATTAAACCAACTTCCGCATAATTTACTTCCACATTCTTCATCAATTCCAATCCAACGTTCACTATTAATTGGCTGATTCATTGCCCCAATTAATACTTTATAATCATCAAATAATAATTTTTGATTAACTATATTTATTTTACTATTATTTGATAATTGTGAATTATTTTTAACTGGACTTGTTGAAATATCTTGTTTTTGTGCAAAAGCAATTAAATTACCAAAAATCGGTCTTCCAACTATGAAAGAAGAGGTTCCGTCAATTGGGTCGATAATCCATAAATAATCAGCATCACTTTGATGATCGCCAAATTCTTCGCCGATAATTCCGTGAGTAGGATATTTTTTCATAATCGCTTGGCGAATTTTTTCTTCAATTTCACGATCGGCAATGGTTACGGGAGAATCATCTTCCTTGGCAATTTCTTGCAAAATTTTTGCATCATTAAGACGATAATAACGCTTCGATACTTCAGTTGCAATATCGCAAAGCTGATGAGTAAATTGTAGAATTTCTTGATAAAACATTTAAAAAAAATAAAGTGAAAGTTAAATTTGAAGAACTAAGTTTAATGAAAAAGTTTAATAAAAAAACTTAAATTTTCAAATTAAATTTTATATCACATGAAAGAAAGAATTGCAATTATTGCTGGATATCGTTCGCCAATGACTAAAGCTTCCGGTGCTCTTAAGAATGTAAGTGCTAGCGATTTAGGAGCGAGAGTTGTTCGTGAAGTTTTATTGCGCAGTAAAATTGATTTCAACAAGATCGATGAAGTAATTATTGGCAATGTTGCTCAACCAGCTGATTCAGCAAATATTGCGCGAGTAATCGCCATGAAAGCTGGATTGCCGAAACATATTCCGGCATTTAGTGTTCATCGCAATTGCGCATCGGGCATGGAAGCTTTTAGTAGTGCGATGTCGAAAATTCAAAATGGCGAAGCTAAAATTATTTTAGCGGGAGGTGTTGAGTCGATGAGTAATATTCCACTTTTTTATGGCAAAAAAATGACGGAAATATTTGCGCAATTAGCAAGAGCAAAAACTTTTGGTGAAAAAATTAATGTCATTAAAAATTTTCGTTTATCAATGCTACAGCCTGTTGTTGGAATTATGCAAGGTTTGACCGATCCAATTTCGGGATTAATCATGGGTTGCACTGCCGAAAATGTTGCGCGGGATTTACAAATTTCACGCACTCAGCAAGATGAATTTGCTTTGCGATCGCATTTTTTAGCAAGTCGAGCAATTGCCAATGGAATTTTTCGCCAAGAAATAATTCCGGTTTTTAATAATGACGAAAAAAATTCATTGATGATTGAAGAAGATGAGGGGATTCGTAAAGACCAAAAAATCGCTGATCTCCAAAAATTAAAACCATATTTCGAAAAAAATACCGGAACAGTAACAGTTGGAAATTCTTCGCAAATTACTGATGGCGCATGTTTTGCGATATTGATGCCCGAAAGTTTGGCCAAGGAAATGTCTGCTGAAATTGGTGGTGAAATTTTAGGATATTTGCGCGATTTTGCATATGCTGGAGTAGAGCCATCGAGGATGGGTCTTGGTCCAGTTTTTTCTACACAAAAATTATTTGCCAAAACCAATTTAACATTCGCCGATATTGATTTAATCGAAATTAACGAAGCGTTTAGTGCGCAAGTTTTAGGTTGTTTAAAAGCTTTTTCATCGCCTGAATTTTGTAAAGAAAATTTTAACATGAATGAATCTTTGGGTGAAGTGAATCTTGATATTGTCAATGTTAATGGTGGAGGAATTGCTTTGGGTCATCCTGTTGGCATGTCAGGAGCGAGAATTATTGTTCACTTACTTCGCGAATTAAATAGACAAGGTAAACATCGTGGACTCGCTACTCTTTGT
Organism: uncultured Alphaproteobacteria bacterium; assembly: GCA_903837365.1. Lineage (GTDB taxonomy): Bacteria > Pseudomonadota > Alphaproteobacteria > Rickettsiales > UBA1997 > CAILUF01. Next base: position 9,442 of record CAILUF010000031.1, read on the forward strand.
ATCGGTGGTGGACAAGGTGGATCATGTATTGTTGAAACTAGTTAGAAAATATTTTTCTTGTCAATAGTTATTGCAAATAGTTAGTGATAGTTTTTTTATTGATAAATAAATTAAAACATTACAAAATAATCAAAACGTTGCAAAATTATATTTATTAAATTTTGCTATTAACTTAAAATAAAAATTATGAATATCGATAAAATTAGTCTTGGTAGCGATGCTCCAAATTATGTTAATGTCATCATTGAAGTTCCAATGAATGCAGATCCGGTGAAATATGAAATGGATAAGGAAAGTGGGGCGATTTTTGTAGATCGTTTTATTGCTACGCCAATGTATTATCCATGCAATTATGGCTTTATTCCACATACTCTTTCGCAAGATGGCGATCCTGCTGATGTATTGGTGATAAGTGATTATCCAATCATTCCAAATGCCGTTATCGCCGTTAAGCCAATTGGAGTTTTGATTATGGAAGATGAGAAGGGAATGGATGAAAAAATTCTTGCCGTTCCTGCCAAAAAACTTAATTCAATCTATGAAAAAATTGAGGATATTTCTGAACTGCCAGAAGGTTTAGTCAATAAAATTAAACATTTCTTCGAGCATTACAAGGATCTAGAAAAAGGTAAATGGGTGAAGGTGAAAAATTTCGAAGGTGCGCAATCAGCTAGAAAAATTATTAGCGAAGCTATTGCAAGAGCTAAGTAAAATCGAATATTTAATATTCATAAATCTTAAAATTTTTTAAAATCATTTAGAAAATAAATCTAAAAAAATTCTGCGCCTAAATTACTGTATGTTTTTTAAGCGCAGAATTATTAAGATTTTATCCAGAGTTTTTTAATTTGGTCAGCTTAGATATTTTATCTACCTCCTGCTCGCGATCCAACTCCTGATCGTGATGTAAAAAGACCGTTAATTCGACTCATAATTCCTGGCGATGTGTTAGGCCTATCTTGTCGTTGCATAACCCGTCGAAATAAACCACGAAAACAACCAACTCTTGCATTTTCTTGAGCTGCTCTGGCTTGCTGAGATCTGGCTTCTTGAGCTCTGGCTTCAGCTTCTTGAGCTCTGGCTTGTTGAGCTACTCTGGCTTCAGCATGTAAAACATTTTCTTGTGTAATCCCTAATTCTGTAAATTTTGTTATATTTCTGTTGTAAAAAGATTGGTCTAACTCCATGAAAATAGCCAATTTATTATAATCTGGTTGTGGTTTTGAAATTTCATTAATGGCAAGAATAGTTTGTTTTATTGAAAGTCTTTTATCGTTACATAATTTTCCTAAATCGAATATTTTAAGTTGAGTATTTTCATTTATTTCACTGGATTTAATTAAATTTAATAAATCAATTATATCTTCTTTATTTATTGAGGTATTATTATTAGGTTTGTTAAAAATATCATAAATAAATTCAATAAACAGATCATGATTTTGATCAACTTCGGATCTTACAGGAAATTCATCATGTGAAATTAGCCCTTTTTCTATTAAGAGTTGAGCAAATGGGTGGTCTCTTCCTATTATGGGGGTGATTTGCTCTACTGGTTGTGAACTTACAATAGATTCAGGCTGAGCAACGGAAATAGCTATGTTGCTACGCGAGGTTTCAAGACTTCTTATTAAATCATCATTCAAATCATTTTCTTCTGATATAGTTAAATCAACGTGATCATTATTTTTGGTTTTATAATGTCCAGTTAAAATAATATTGCTTTTAAAATTATCAGTACTCATGGCTGAACCGCTGAAAAAAAATGGTTTATCGTCATTTTTTAATATTAAGCCTTGAAAAATTTCTCCATGTCCTGATGGAAAAAAATTACCTAAAAAATATAAACCACCTATTTTCTTAATTTCATAAGGTGCTGATTGATCAACATGTTGATCAGCATTTTTTAAAAGAAATGGTAAATCAAGTTTAGAAGAAAAAATAGAATTTAATTCTTGATCTTGACTGTAAGATCCAATTTCAAACAATACTTCGCTGCTTCCGTTAGCTGTTTTTATAACATTTCCTGCTACAAGTCTAAAATCTTTAAAATTATTACTGGTTGAAGCTATACCCTGAAAATAAACTTCTGGATTGGTTGGTGAATAAATTATCCCTGAAAATTTATTTTGATTAGTGAATTTTCCAAGGAAAATCAAATCACCTATTTTGCTAAATTCGCGATCATCAGTTGAATCAAAATATTTAATAGATTTAGGTAAGAAAAATATATCTTCATTAAAAAATTCTCTAAAATCTTCAATTTTGACCTTACCATCAATGCTAAACAAACGCTTGTCAATATCTTCATCATTGTAATGAGGAGATATTTGTTCGGTTGTAAAAACTTTTCCACGAAGATTAATGCTATCATCATCATTAACAGTTGCACTGCCTTCAAAATAAATTTTCGAACGAGTTATATTGATAGCGCCTTTAAAAACACCATTATCCCATTCGCCACTATAATTCAAACCATTTATATTTATATCACCCACGTTAGATATAATGGGATATGCATATAAATCAGGTTGGAAGATTTCAGAAGCGCTTTCAATATCGGGAGCAGATTTTGCTGAGGGTACCACTGGTAAAGGTGTTGTAATAAAATTAGCTGGAGTTTTCCTTGAAATATTTATTGGACCTTTTTTTAAACCATCAGAATCAAGAGTTAATGAAATTTTATGACCATCAATTTCAATTTCTTTTTTAAAATAATAACCTTTACTCCCATCTTGAGGAATGGCTGAGGCTGAATGTCCAGGAAGGAATCTTGGCGGTGGCGGAGGAACTAAATCAAAATCAGCATTTTGCCATTTTTCTTTAAGTAATTCTTTGCTGATTCCAAGAAGCGAAGGATCTGAAAACAAACTATCATCGCCATTTTTAAATGATTCTAAAATTTGATGTCTATCAAGATTTCCCTGGGAAGTAAAATCATAAAATAATTCTGCAAATTTTTGATCATCCAATAAATTTTGATTTGCTTGGGTTAAATCGTCTGTAGGAGTGATTGCTGAAAAGTCTGCGACAGAAATATTCATATCCTTGTCAAATAAGGAAGTTAAATGCATCACGAGTTGTTTAAATTTTAGCTCTGGAGAGCTCTCTTGATCTTCATATAATTTTTTAAAAATTTCATTAATTGATATTAATTGTGATTCATCGATTCTTGGTAATTGTTCAAAAAACTTAGCAAATATTTCCTTATCTTTGCTCGGCATTTCCTTTAGTAAATTCAATCGATCTAACTCATTCATCATGAGTAAAATATATTTTGCTTTATTTTCAGTCAAATTTTTCTGAGATGAAGGATTGCGTGTAATTTGTATATTATTTTTAGTTAAAATGGCATTAGTAACGTGAGTAAAAATACTTATAAAAGATACACCAGGAATACTTCCAACAGTGTCACCATTGGTGATAGTTAAAGCTATACTCTTAGACATATTTGAATAATTACAGATAACTTTATATTTTCTTGTGTTATCATCTCCACTAGATTGAGAATTTCTCTGTATCTCATCTCTTAATTCTTTAGTTAAGCCAAGTTTTTCAAATGACGAATCGATAGATTGTCTCGAAGCTTGCGTTTGTCTATGCGGATTTGTTTCACCACTTACAATCAAATTATAAAGTGTTACTAAATTTATATTTGGACTTAACAATTCATTAACAGCTAAAAGAAGTGACTCCGATGGACATCTATAATCACTTCGACAAAGTTTAATAAATTCTGAAGTTAATCTAACATGCTCACTATTCATCGATTTATCTTTGATGCGTTGTAAAATGTTATGAATTTCAGATTTTGTAATACTTGGTGAATTCTTGAGATAAGTTTCAATTTCTTCTAAAATGGTTTCTTCCACAGCATCATTTCCTATATTTTGTTCAGGTAATTCATCTTCTTTAATAAGATTTCTTGCAATGAGGATTTTAGCTAATTCATGTTCTCTGCTTATCATAAAAAAATAATTAATGGTTAATTAAAAAATGTACAACCACTAACTTTTAAAATTAAAAATAATCACGCAAGATATTTTATGATAAGATGTTTTTTTGTAACACATTTTAATAAGCTAATTAACTTATAAAACTTTATAACCAAAGGTAATTTGGTTATTTTATTATTTGCTTAGGACAGCATATAATCAGGGCTGAGACGCCGAAGGGAGGTTTTAAAAATTTGGATATTTTGATATCGATAAAAAAAATAATTTTGAAAATATAATTGAAAAAATTATTATTTACCGAGATATCGTTCTTAATTGTTATTTTAAAAATTTTGGTAATTTTGCGAAAAAATAAAATGGGGATAAATAGAAAAAAATTAAAATAATAGCTTTCCATTATTTCAAAATTATTTTGTTGAATCAAAGTTCTAAGTTCCTTGATTGTGTAGCGTCGATAATGCATATTTATATCATCATGCTTGCTCCATAAAATACTAAAACAAGGAACGGTAATGATAATTTTACCGTGATCTTTTACAATTCTTCTCATTTCTTTTAATGCTAAATTATCATCGGCAATATGCTCAATTACATCGGTAGCAATAATAGCATCAAAATTTTTATCTGGGAAATTATTTTTACAAATATCGCCGATAACAACATTTCCTAAATTTTTTTCTTCGATAAACTTTTTTGATAAAGGATTGTTATCGAAGCCAAGGTAATTGTGAAAGCCCAGCGTTTTTAATAAGCGAAGATTTCCACCCGAACCACTACCAATATCAAGAATTTTAGCATTTAGATTTAAATTAAATTTTTTTAAATAACTTCCAAATAATTCTCTTCTAACGACAAACCACCAGTGTTTAGATTCAATTGCTGATTCTATTTCGTAAACATCATTTTGCATATTTATTCTTTATTTTTTGAGGTATTTATAATTTTTTCGGTGATATAAAGAGGACGATTTTTTACTTCTAAAAAAATCCTGCCAACATATTCGCCAATAATGCCAATAAAGATAAAATTTAATCCACCTAAAAATAAAATTACGCTCATCATTGAAGAATATCCAGGAACGCCTTGATTATAAAAAATTTTATTTATAATAATAAAACATCCATAAGAAAAACTTAAAAATGAAATGATAATTCCGCAGTAAGTTATCATTCTAATTGGAAAAGTTGAAAAAGAAAAAATGCCATCAAGGGCGTATTTTATTAGGTTGGCATAGTTATATTTCGAATGACCATGAGATCTTTTTGGCCGATCAAATTTAATTGTAAAACTTTTAAAACCAACCCAAGAAAAAATTCCGCGCATAAAGCGATTTTTTTCAGGCATTTTTTTATATGTTGCAATACTTCTCGATCTATCAAACGAAAATCTCCAACATGCTTGGGGATGTTGATGTACATAACTTTATTGGCAATTTTGTAAAATAGGGTTGCTGTTATTTTTTTAAATAAAGGATCATTTCTATTAGAGCGTTCTGCGATAACAACTTTATGGCCATTTTGCCAGATTTTAATCATCTCTGGAATTATCGTTGGACAATCCTGCAAATCAGCATCAAGAGGAATTACTGCATCAGCATCAGCAAAGTCTAATCCTGCGCTTAAAGCGATATCTTTACCAAAATTTCTAGATAATTTAATAACCGTTAAGTTCTGTTTATTCTTACTGATTTCTGTGAGAATTTCATAAGTTTTATCTGAACTACCATCATCAATCGCAATAAACTCATAATCGATTTCAATATTTTTAAAAACCTCTTCGAGGCTTGTAAAATATTGATGAATCCCATTTTCTTCATTAAAGAAAGGAGTAATTATGGCAATTTTTTTCATCAGATC